>CAMYJN010000454.1 GCA_947258625.1 uncultured Polyangiaceae bacterium
GTCGGCTCGTAGCGCGTAGGCGCCCGGCGGAGCTGAATCGACAGAGTGGGTTGCGGCTTCGAGGCCATGATGCGAGCGTGGCAAACTGTCCGGAACACGTCAAACTAGGCTCGTTCCCAGGCCGGCGCTCATGCAAGATCACCCCTACGCCCCATTCATCGATCGCGTGCATAAGCCAGCCCAGTATCTGGGCGGAGAGCAGGGAATGGCGCATAAAGACTGGGATGCGGCGAGCTGCCGCATCTGTCTGGCGTTCCCCGATCTCTATGAGATCGGGATGAGTCACCTCGGCTACAAGATCCTCTATGATATCGTGAATCGGCGGCCGGAGCTCTTGGCAGAGCGCGCGTACGCGGTTTGGGGCGATATGGAGCAGGCGCTGCGTTCACACGGCCAGGCCCTGTGCTCGCTCGAGAGTGCGCGTCCGCTCCGCGATTTCGACATCGTGGGCTTCTCTCTTCAATACGAGCTGACGTACACCAACATCCTGCAGATGCTCGACCTCGGCAAGATCCCGCTGCGGACGGACGAGCGGAAGGACGAAGACCCGCTGGTCGTCGCCGGTGGCCCGACTGCGACACACGCCGAGCCCATGGCGCCTTTCATCGATGCGTTTCTCATCGGCGATGGCGAGGCCAAGCTGCCCGAGCTCATGCACGCCTGGGCCGACATGAAGCGCGATGGGCTACCTCGAACCGAACGCCTGCTCCGCGTAGCCAAGCTCGAAGGATTTTACGTGCCTTCGCTCTACGAGAGCGTGCCGACCGGCGAAACCAAGGCCCATGTCGTGGAACCCGCTCATCCGGAGGCGCCCTACCCGATCCGCCGTTCGATCGTCGAGGACCTCAACGACTATCCCTTCCCGGTGGACGGTCCGATCGCCAATTGCCAGACGGTCTTCGACCGCGCCTCGATCGAGGTCGCCCGCGGTTGCACCGAAGGCTGCCGGTTCTGCCAAGCGGGCATGATCTACCGCCCGGTCCGAGAACGGAAGCCCAGGGCCATCATCGACGCCATGGTGCGATCGGTTGCGGAGGCCGGCTACGACGAAGCGTCTCTAACCTCCCTTTCGACCGCGGACTACAGCGCGATCGCCCCGCTCGTTCACGAGTCGATCGAGGCGCTTGCTCCGTATCAAGTGTCCCTCAGCGTCTCGTCGCTTCGCGCGTACGGGCTCAGCGAGAACGTGCTGGACGACATGAAGCGGCAGCGTGCCGGGGGCCTGACGTTCGCGCCCGAGGCAGGCAGCCAGCGGATGCGTGACGTCGTGAACAAGAACGTCACCGACGAGCAGCTCATGGAGACTGCCGAGCGTGTGTTCTCGCGGGGCTGGAACAAAATGAAGCTCTACTTCATGATCGGGCTGCCCAGCGAAGAGGACGAGGACGTGCGAGACATCGTGCGAACCGCCGCCAGGGCCCTCGACGTCGCCCGGCGCGTTCAGCGCAACAGGCGCGCGCGTGTGACCGTCAGCGTCTCGACGCACGTCCCCAAACCGCACACGCCCTTTCAGTGGTGCGCCATGGATTCGCACGAAGAGATCCTGCGCAAGCAATCCGTGCTTCGCTACGAGGCGGCAAGCACCCGAGTGCAGCTCAAGATGCACAAGTCGGACGGGTCCTGGCTGGAAGGAATGCTCGCGCGCGGCGACCGCCGTTTGGCCGACGTGATTCAAGGCGCATACCGGAGAGGCGCGCGCTTCGATTCCTGGGACGAAAAGCTCGACCTCGACGCATGGACTGCGTCTCTCGAGGACACCGGCATCGATCCCAACTGGTTTCTCGGGACGATCCCGGTGTCGGCGAAGCTGGCCTGGTCGCATATCGACGTCGGTCTGGAGCAGGGATTCCTCGCGCGGGAGTACCGCAAAGCGCTTCGCAACCGATTGAGCCCCCCGTGCGGTAAGACGGTTGGCAGCTTCGTTCACCACAACAACGTCCAGGACGCCGAAGCCGAGAAGCGTCGTCTGGTTTGCTACGACTGCGGCGTCGCCTGCGACCTCACGCAGATGAAAGACCAACGCATTGGCTACCTGCAGAGTATGAACGCCCTCGAGCCGGTCCAAGCGCCAGCGCCAACCGACGAAGCCGAACAAGACACGGTCGACCGGCGACCGTTCCATGGCGTCGATCAGGGTTCGGCGATGCGTATCCGGCTGGGTTACCGAAAGCTCGGCAGAACGGCCTATACGTCCCACCTCGATCTCGTCCGGGCCTTTCCGCGCATGCTGCGGCGGGTGGGCCTTCCCCTCTACTACAGCGAGGGTTTCCGTCCGCTCCCGCGGCTCACCTTTGGCCCCGCTCTGCCGGTTGGCACCGCCAGTCTGTGTGAGCACGTCGACGTCCGGCTTCGCGCTGACGAGAACCCAGACCTCGAGCGACTCTGCGAGCGGCTCAACGTGGCCGCGATCGACGGCATCGAATTTTTCGAACACCGGGTTCTCGGGCCGCACGACGCTGCGCTCAACCGGGTGATCGAAGAAACCGAGTACGCGGTCGCATTGTCCAAGCAGGAGCTCGCGAGCCTCGGCATCGGCGATGAGGCCATCTTGAAGGCGATGCTGAGCAAGCGGCCCGCCGAGCTCTACATCGATCGCGAAATCAAAGGCCTCAAGAAGCGAGTCGACGTTGGCGCTGCGCTGGTCGACATCCGTGTCGGCGAAGGCGGCGACGCGCTGCAGCGGGCGGGCTTCGAAGGCGCGCTGCTCCCCATCACCATCACGCTCCGGCTTGGGGGAAAAACCACGCCCCGGCCGGGCGAGGCCCTCGAAGCGCTGACGGGCATCGATGCGCTCGCTCCTCGGGTCGTCCGCACCGGGTTCTTCGCGACGCGAAGCGCGGGGCGTGTCGCGCCCTTGCAGCTGGAGGCGCTTCGGAGCAAACCTAGCTTGCAGGCTGCAGAATGACCGATCGTTTCGACATACTGCGAAGTTGGGTCCGGGTCGCCGCGGACCGGGCGGTCGACCGACTCACCGGCACCAAGCTCGCCTCTGCGACCAAGCAGATTATCGAGCGCCTCACCCAGCAGCGATGGCGGCTGAGCGACGAGGCGCTGACCGCGGCGGCGGCGCATGCGGACGGAGTCGATTCGGCGATGGTTTCTTGTCGCTCTGGAAGGATGTTTGTCGATGCATCGATGACCAGCGGCAAGGAGGTCCAGTTCAGCCTGGCGCCCCATGCTGTCCGGTTCGCGCCCCGCGGCGCAAAAGAGATTTCCTTCGACGTCGAGCCCCCGGATGCTCACGACACGTCGGTGGTCGGCGCCCTCGCCGCCTGCATCGCCAAAGC
>CAMYJN010000455.1 GCA_947258625.1 uncultured Polyangiaceae bacterium
CGAAGCGACCGCCGCGCCAGGGAGGATTACGGGTGGGGGTGGGCGGGGCGGTGTCAACAAGCCGTACCACCCAACCCACCCAATACCCCGCCCCCCAAACATCCGCGGCAGCGCGAGCCGTTCGACGCCGCCCCGTCCGTCGAACTCCCGTGTCGCATTCCGCCGCGCCCCGGTATTAGTCGACCGTCTTTCGAATGCGATCGATCACCGCCCGAAGCTCCGTGATGTAGGCCGATTGGACGCCGGCCGCTTCCATCTTGATCAGGGTGTCTTCGAGCCGCGCGATATCTTCGGATCGCTGGTCGCGGAGCGACTCCACCATCTCGGCGAACGAGTGATAGAGCTCTTGCAGCTCGTCGCCTTTTCGAATGCCGGTGTTGATCTCCAGGCGGCCCTCGCCCACGTGCGCGAAGAGCCGCCTCATGCGGTAGGTCGGCCCGACCACCCGGTGAGTCACGATGATCCCGGTGAGTCCGAGCACCAGCGTGAGAATCAGCACACCGACGATGATCGCATTCCGAATCTTTTGATCCTCCTGTTTGGCAAACCGCTCGAGATCGTTCGCCGTCTCGACATCGAGATCGGGCTGCGCGGCGATCTGCGCGGTCAGCGCTTCGGTCTGGCGCTGCGAGAAGCGGTAGGCCATCAAGCCGAGCCCGCTGGCGACCGACACCGTCACGAGCAGCACCATCCCCGTGTACTTCAGCTGAAAACGCCGATCGAGCAGGTAGTTTCGCATCTTGCGTTGTTTCTTATCGCCCATCGCGTTTCTCACTTCCTACGCCCATCGTTCTTCGCAGGTCAAAGGCTTCCTTTCGATTTCGTCGCCTCGAGCAAGCTGGGCAGGCGGCGAAGGGCGCTGATGAAGGCGCCGTGCACCGCCTGCTCGGCGCTGTGTTCGCTGTAACGGCCGGACGCCGTGGCCGCGCCACGCAACATGCCGCGCATGTCCCGCCCGGGGTACGACAGTACGATGACGGAAACGACGGCCCGCACGCCGCCCCCCGTGGGCTCCAAGGTGACGATGGAGCTCTCGAGATGATATCCGCTCAGCCGCCGCTGCACGACCTCCCGCTTGGCGTCTGCCGGCGTCAGATCGTCCGGCGCGAGCTCGATTCCCCCGAGGGTCAGCAATTGCTCGGACAGGTAGATCCGCGCATCGAAGAGCATCTGACGCGAAACCCGCTCCGCTTTGGCGCCGGGCATTCCGACCGAGACCAAGTACTCGGTCCGCCCCGGCCCACGCTCTCGCTCCCCTACAGCGCTCAGCGCCGCCGCGGCTTCGACCGCCGCGCGCCGAACCGACTTGTTCGCATCTCGTATCGCTCTTTCGATGACCGGAAGCGATTCCTTCGACTCCAATCGCCGCAGAGACGAAATCGCCGATACGCGTACTGCCGGATGCTTGTCGCGCACTGCGCGTTCCAGCGCTTCCAACGAACGGGGGGTCGGCTTCAGTTGCCCGAGCGACAGTGCGGCCTGCGCGCGCACGCGAAAGGCGGGGGAATCGCGAAGCAATCGGACGAGGTAGTCGTCACGGCCGTTGGCTGACGCCGAGCTCGTCAAAATGAACAAGGCCAGCGCTAGCGCCTGCCACAGATGCCATCGGCCGATGTGCCCCTTCAACAGCTCCCGCCCTCCCCCTACATTTTCAGTATCACAGCTACCGGACCGAGACGGCAACCGGTCCGTCTGTGCAGCCGCGTTGACTGCCCCGTGTCGGCGTCTCTATATTGCGGCGGTCCCGACGGCCATCCGGGGGCTGATAGAGGTCGCATGGAGTCACTACAACTAGATTTGAACGACCCAACCACTCTCGCGGCGATTGCCGCGGTCGTTGGGTTGATCCTGCTTGGCATCCTCATCGGGTTCGTGCGCGGGCGAAAAAAGCGCGCGCGTTCCGAGGAGCCGACGCCAACCCCTGAAGCGCTCGAGGGCGACCGCCCGAAGATCCGCGTCGACGAGCGGGGCAAACCGCAGCCCGAATCGACGCTTCCGCTCCAAATCGAAGATCTGCTGCCTGGGCCGCCCGAGGCCCCGGCTGCCCCCGCCCCCGTCCGTGAGGGGCGCGTCACACCTCCGCCCGCTCCGCCGGCTGATCTCAGCGCCTTCCGCACTGGGCTCGAGTCGACCCGCGGCAATTTGATTTCCCGCCTGGCTGGCGTGTTTCGGCGCGGCCGCGAGCTCGACACCTCGATCCTCGACGAGGTGGAGGAGGTCTTGATCACCGCCGACGTCGGGGTACACACGACGGAGCGCGTGCTCGAAGCCCTGCGCACACAGATGAACGGCGGGCGGCTCTCTTCGGCAGACGATGCCTGGGACGCGATTCGCGAAGAGGCTCGAAGCATCTTGGCAACGAGCGGAAAAGGGCTTTCGCTCGGCGCAACGCCCACGGTGATCTTGGTCGTCGGCGTCAACGGCGTCGGCAAAACGACCACCATCGGCAAGCTTGCGAGTCGATTCGACCGACAAGGCAAGAGCCTACTCCTTGCCGCCGGTGACACGTTTCGCGCTGCGGCCGTCACCCAACTCGAGGTCTGGGGCCGGCGCGTCGGCTGCGAAGTCATCAAAGGCAAGGACCGCGCCGATCCCGGTTCGGTAATCTTCGATGCCATTCAAAGCGCCAAAGACCGTGGCATCGATCTCGTGATCGCCGACACGGCCGGTCGCCTCCATACGAAGGTCCCGCTCATGGATGAGCTCAAGAAGCTCGGGCGCACCGTCGAAAAAGCACTAGGCCGGCCGGCCGATCACGTCTTACTCGTTCTCGACGCCACCACCGGCCAAAATGCTATTCAACAGGCTCAACTCTTCAAAGAAGCGCTGCCGGTGAGCGGCATCGTCCTGACCAAGCTCGACGGAACGGCCAAAGGCGGCGTGATCCTCGGGATCGTCGACCAGCACCAGGTTCCGATCGAGTTCATCGGGATCGGCGAGAAGGTCGAAGATCTCAAGCCCTTCGCCACCGAGGCGTTCCTCGAGGCGCTTTTCGAGTCCCCTGAGGCCCTCGAGCCTGCCGAGGAGGCCCAGAGCCTCGCCTAGCTCCGTGCATCGCGGCGGAAATCCATCGAAAATCGCTAGCGGATTTGGTAGTGCGATATTCACCGTGATATAGTCTTGTCGTCCGATCGAAAACGGACAGTTGCTACGTGATTTCAGAGAGTTGCCACGGTGGGGGCCGGGGTGCTCAGGGGGGAAGGCCAAAGGCCGATGCGAGAATTGGGGGGGATTGCGCTACTCATGGCGGCGCTTCTGACGGCGTTTCCGACGGCGGTCCAGGCCCA
>CAMYJN010000456.1 GCA_947258625.1 uncultured Polyangiaceae bacterium
TCCTGCCGCGAATCCGCGAGGCCGGCTACGAGGCGGTGCAGATCATGGCGCTTGCCGAGCATCCTTACTACGCTTCGTTCGGCTATCAGGTGTCGAGCTACTTTGCGTGTTCGTCGCGCTTTGGAACGCCTGAAGAGCTCAAGGCCCTGGTCGACGACGCGCACGGAATGGGGCTGCGCATCTTCATGGACCTGGTCCATTCGCACGCTGGGCGAAACGAGGTCGAAGGCATCTCCTCGCAGGACGGCACCCCGAGTCTATACTTTCACGAAGGCCCGCGCGGCGAGCACCCAGCCTGGAACTCGCGCTGCTTCGACTACGCCAAGCCGCAGGTCCTGCACTTCCTGCTCTCGAACTGCCGCTTCTGGATGGACGAGTTCCGCATGGACGGGTTTCGATTCGATGGCGTCACGAGCATGCTCTACCTGGACCACGGCCTTTCGCGCGCGTTTTCAGGCTATGACGACTACTTCGGTCCGAACGTCGACGAGGACGCGCTCACTTACCTGACTCTCGCCAACGAGCTGATCCACGATCTCTGGCCCGACGCTGTGACCATCGCCGAAGACGTGTCCGGGTATCCGGGGCTGGCCTTGCCGCTCTCGGAGGGAGGCGCGGGCTTCGACTACCGCTTCGCGATGGGCGTCGCCGACACCTGGATCGAGCTCACCAAGGACGTGCCCGACGAGGAATGGTCGCTCGCTCAGCTCTGGCACGAGCTGACCAACCGCCGGCGTGACGAGGGGACCATCAGCTATGCGGAGTCCCACGACCAGGCCTTGGTCGGCGATCAGACCCTCATCTTTCGCCTCATCGGGCCGCGCATGTACGACAGCATGTCGGTCCATAGCGAGGACCTCTCGGTCGAGCGCGGCATCGCCCTGCACAAGATGATTCGACTCGCCACCTTGGCCACCGCAGGGCAGGGCTACCTCAACTTCATGGGCAACGAGTTCGGGCACCCGGAGTGGATCGACTTCCCGCGTGAAGGGAACCAGTGGTCGTACGCCTATGCACGGCGGCAGTGGCCGCTCGCGGACGACCCGGAGCTACGCTACCGACACCTCGCCGCCTTTGACCACGACATGATCGCGATGGCGCGGGAATACGGCATCCCGGACGGCCACGACGAATTCCTGCTCCACAGCGACGAACACAACAAGATCTTAGCCTGGCTGCGCGGGGGCCTGGTCTTTGCCATGAACTTTCATCCGAGTCGCTCGTTCACCGACTACAGGATCCCCTCGGCGCCGGGTACGTACCGCACGGTCCTCGATACGGACCGGCCCGAGTACGGCGGCTTCAGTCGGCAGGCCGCCGAGATTTCTCACCACTCGATGCCCGATCGAATCGAACGGCACTTTTTGAGCCTGTACCTACCATCACGGACAGCGCTCGTGCTCGCCCCAGCGACGCGGACGGCGCCGTGACTAACGGAAGTCGTGACTGGAAGCCGGAGCAGGCCCGCAAGTCCTTGCGGCGTTTGCTTCCCGAGCTCGAGGAGGAGTTTGCGTCGCAGCTGGAGCCGCTTGCGTCCGACTGGCACCGGTTCACGAACCGGCTCAACCGCGAGTGGGAGCGCTTGTTCTCCTATCTGCACGAGCTCTACGGATGGCAGTACGATTTTCATTACACGCTCGAGCGCGTTCTACGCTCATTGATTCAGTCCTGGCTCGCGCGCCCCGAACCCTTGCGTCGCTTGGACGAGAGGCGTGAAGCGGACCCCGAGTGGTTTCAGTCGCAGGAGATGGTGGGCATCGTCCTGTATGTGGATCTCTTCAGCGACCGCTTGGCCAAGCTCAAGGACCACATCCCTTATTTCAAGAAGCTGGGCCTCACCTACCTGCACTTGATGCCTCTCTTCGTGTCTCCGCATGGAGAGAACGACGGCGGATATGCCGTCAGCGACTACCGCTCGATCAACCCCGACCTCGGAAGCATCGACGAGCTCGAACAAGTCACGGCGGCGCTGCGCGAGGAAGGCATCAGCGTCGTGCTCGATCTCGTGTTCAATCACACCTCGGACGAGCACCAGTGGGCCATGCGGGCCAAGGCGGGCGATCCGGACTTCATGGCCTTCTATTTCACCTTTCCGGATCGTGAGCTCCCCGATCAGTTTCAGCGCTACCTTCGGGACATCTTCCCCGAGGCGCGTGCGGGCAGCTTCACCTGGAACGAGGAGCTCGGGCGCTGGGTCTGGACGACGTTCAACAGCTATCAGTGGGACTTGAACTACGCCAACGCGGAGGTCTTTCGCGCGATGGCCGAGGAGATGCTGTTTCTCGCGAATCGCGGCGTTGAGGTCTTGCGCCTGGACGCGGTGGCGTTTCTCTGGAAGCGCTTGGGCACCGACTGTGAGAACCAGCCCGAGGCGCACACTATCATCCGAGCCTTCAACGCCATGGCCCGAATCGCCGCGCCAGCTTTGCTCTTCAAGTCGGAGGCGATCGTACACCCGACCGAGGTGATCCGTTATGTCCACCCCGACGAGTGCCAGCTGTCCTACAATCCGCTTCTCATGGCGCTTCTTTGGGAGGCCCTGGCGACCCAGGACGTGCGGCTCCTCTCTCACTCGATGCGCACCCGCTACCGGCTACCTGCGGGTTGCGCCTGGGTCAACTACTTGCGCTGCCACGACGACATCGGGTGGACCTTCGACGACGACGACGCCCGCAGCGTCGGCATCGAGCCCCGTGCACATCGCCGGTTTCTCAGCCAGTTCTACACCGGTGAATTTCCAGGTTCCTACGCGCGCGGGACGAAGTTCCAACAGAACGCGTTGACGGGTGACGTCCGGGTTGCCGGGACGCTCTCTTCGCTCGCCGGCCTCGAGGATGCGCTCGAACGCAACGACAGCGAGCTCATCGAGCGCGCTGTCCGGCGCATCACCCTGCTCATGGGCATCCAGGTGAGCATCGGCGGCCTCCCGCTTCTCTACGCGGGCGACGAGTACGGCATGATCAACGACTACACCTACCTGACCGATCCGCGGAAGGTCAACGACAGCCGTTGGGTACATCGTTGCAAAAAGCGCTGGGAGGCCCAGGAAGACCTGGCCGACGTCGATACGATCGAGTGGCGTTTCTTCCGTGAGACTTCGAAACTGTTCAAGCTCCGAAAGCAGCTCCCGGCCCTTTACGACGGTGGCATGGAGGTGGTCAAGACGGGCAATCCGCATCTGTTTGCTTACCTTCGGTCGCACGCCGAGCAGCGGTTACTGGTCGTCGCGAATTTCTCCGAGGCGACCCAAGCGTCGGATGCCCGC
>CAMYJN010000457.1 GCA_947258625.1 uncultured Polyangiaceae bacterium
CAGGCTCTCGCGGACCTCGGCAAGAGTGAAGCCGAGGTGACCGAGGTTCGAAGTCGCTTCAGGAGCACGAACGCCGTCGATTTGAAATCGGTGGATGGCGAGCTCGGCATGCTCTCGGCGGAGTTTTCGTTCGACGGCGAGTCGACCGACTTGCACGACGAGAAGCCAGTCGCGGCCCAGGATGCTGCTGGCACTTGGGAGGACGAGCACACCGACGTCGAGATTCTGGACGAGTCGGACTTCGTCTTGCTCGTCGACGAAAACGAGCTCGAGGCGCTCGAGAAGGCCGGCGAGGATGACGCGGCGCATACGACTCCCGCTGGGGCTCCGGACGGCGACCAGCCTGCGGAAGGCGAGGGTAGCTTCTTCAAAAAGCTCTTTGGTGGCCGCCGCAACAGCAGCAGCCCCTAGTCGAGGTCAGAAGTAGAACGTCCCGCCGAAGGTGAGCACCGCGCCGCCGGACGTATTCGTTCCACGAACACCGTCGAAGAACTCCGGCCGTGGGTCGCTGTCGATCCGGTGACGGATGACGCCTCGAACATCGGCATTGAGTGCAAACGCTGGGGCGAGCCTGAGCTCGACTCCGGCGCCTGCCTGACCTCCGACGTGGGTCATGCGGCGCACTTCATTAATCGTGTCGACGCGACCAAAGGAGAGACCCGGACCCAGCACGAAGTAGAACTGGAACTTGTGCTGCGGATTGAGGAAGAAGAGAACGTTTGCCGTGAGAGGAATCTCGGATCGATAGAAGCCTTGGTAGTCGTTGCCCGCATAGTACCCGGAGCCCAGGTCGATTCCGACGTGCTCTTTCGGACGGAAACGAAGGGCGCCTCCGAAGCCACCCATCAGCACGCGCGGCCCAAACGTGCCACCGAAGTCGAAGTGAAGACCCACCTTGCGATCCCGTTGCTGCGGAGGCGGAGGCTTCGGGGCTGGCTGCTGCGCCGGCGTGTTTTTGACGATGACGACCGTCGGCGGTTTGGTCTTGACGACGACCTGGGACGAGGAGCTCTCGGGTCTGACGACGACGACCTCGGCGCGCGCCGGCTTCGTGCTGCTGAGCACGATGGCGAAGGCAATGACGGGAAAGACGATGAATCGGAGCATGTGGCCACCTCTCGCTTTTCTACGAGCGCGGCGCGCAAAACATTCAAATGCGTCCAGCTGAGTCGAGATCGGCTGTGAATTCGACGTGTTCTGCCTTCAGCGAACGGCGCGGCGTTCTTCGAGCGCTCGGCCCAGGGTGACCTGGTCGGTGAACTCGAGCTCGCCTCCGTGGGGCACGCCTGCGGCGATCCGCGAGACATGCACTGGCAAAGAGGACAGAGCGTCTGCCACGTAGAGGGCGGTCGCTTCGCCCTCGACGTTGAGCGGCGTGGCGACGATGATCTCTTTGATCGCTTCATCGGAGATGCGGCGTTCGAGCGCATCGAGCGGAAGCTGATCGGGGCCGACGCCGTCGAGCGGCGCGAGCAAGCCGTGTAAGACGTGGTAGCGACCACGGAAGCTGCCAAGGGCTTCGAGGGCGATCAGGTCGGGAACTTTGGCCACGACGCAGACGAGCGATTCGTCGCGGCGCGGGTCCTGGCAGATCCTGCATCGTGACTCGGCGCCGTAGTTTCCACAGAGCTCGCAGCGGGTGACCTCTTCGTGGATGGTGCTCAGGCTTTGGCCAAGCGCGGCGGCGTACTGCGCGTCCCCCTCGAGCACGAAAAAAGCTAGCCGTGCGGCGGTACGCTCGCCGATGCCAGGCAGCCTGGACAGCAGGGAGATCAACGACGCGATGGGGTCTGGTGACTTCATCGCTCAGCCGAGCCCAGGAATCGCCAAGCCCCCAGTGATTTTCTCGATTTCGGCGTCGACGTGCTCGCGCGCTTTGGTCAGCGCGGCATTGGCGGCCGCAACGACGAGGTCTTGAACCATCTCCATGTCTTCTTCTTGCAACAACGCTTTGTCGATTCGGATTTCGGCGAGCTCGGGGATTCCGTTGGCGACCGCGGTCACCCGGTCGTTGCCTGCGCTGGCCTCAAACATCTCTTGATGGAGCTCCTCCCGACGCTTCTCCACCTTGCGCTGAACGCGGCCTGCTTGCCGCACGAGCTCTCCCATTCCGCCACGAAAATTCATTCGATCCTCTCAGTCAGCTTCGATGTGCACTTTCAGCTTTCCTGCTGATTCCGGAAATACGTCGATGGCATCGCGCACGCGCGGGTGGTTGAGCACCTCCTTGCGCTTGGCCTCTGCCTCTGCCTCTTTCCGCTGGGCTGCCACCGCCGCCACGGTCTTCGTCGCCGCCTCGCTCTGGGCGTCGAAGCGGATCTGAATCTCCGGACGCGCGCCGAGCTGGTGTTCAGCGACCTTCGCGATGGCGGCAATCGATTCAGGCGATTCCGCTTGGCGTCCGTAAAACGAGCCGTCTTTGAACGAGAGGACGATTCGGTCCGGGCCCACAGCCTTGGGAATCCCATGCTCCAACACCGCGGCCAAAGCGGGTTGCTGCTGTTCGAGGGTCCCGACGAGCTCTTCCCATTCTTGGAGCGCGGCTCTGCGGATCGGGGTCAGAACCTCGCCGGTGCTCGTTTGAAAACCCCCGGCGTGCTTGGTCGCCGGCATGATCGGCTCGCTCGGCGTTTGCCGCCTCGGGTCCGACGGCGGGTCCGGTTCGGGCGCAGGCGCGACGTCGGGAGTTGCGGTGGGTGTGGGCTCGAGCGTGGGTCCGGCCTCGGGTTTCGTTGAACGTGGAGCCGGCTTGGGGTTTGGCCTTCGCGGGCGCGAACCGGTCGCCGGACCACCGGTGGCCCCAGGGTTCCCCTGCAGCGCGTCGAGACGGGCGAGAAGCTCGGACACCGACTGTAGAGGAGGCCGTGTCGCGACGCGGACCAAGCCCATCTCGAGCATGAGCTTGGGGTTGGGACTATGGGCCATCTCGTCCATGACCTTTGACGTCGCTCGAAACCCGCGCTGAAGCTCGAGGATGTCGATGTCCTCGATGAGCGCTTCGGCAGCCTCTCGCTCTTCGGGGACCCAATCGGCCGGGTTTCCAGCATCGAGCTTCAGGACAACCAAGTCGCGCATCAGTTGCAGCAGCTGACGGGCGAAGTGTTGCATGTCGACGCTCTTGTCGGCGAGCGCGTCGACGGCGTGAACCACCTGGGCGCCGTCACCTTGAAGCACAGCGCCTGCCACGTCGTAGAGTGCCTCCCGCGCTGCGATTCCCAAGCTCGCCGCCACGGTGTCCGCGGTGATTCGATCGTCGGAGATCGC
>CAMYJN010000458.1 GCA_947258625.1 uncultured Polyangiaceae bacterium
GGGAAGATGACGGCTGGTGTGCTGTTCTGGCCTCAGCTTCTAGAGGGGCAGATGGATCCCGACACCCGCGAGCGTCTGACTCGCGAGCTCGTTCAAACGTTCCTTGCGCGTTACCGCTCGGTTTCGGGCTGATCGCTGCTCGCGGGTTGCTCCCTGGCTTCCGGCTTGGCCTCGCCGTGTCGGCCCGTCCAGTGCGCCATCGATGTATCGGCGCCGAAGAGATGGGAGATTTGGTCGTAGAGGGCTGTCGGCAAGAGCTCGCGTAGGAGAGGGGTGATCTTCACCATCCAGGGTTCTTTCACGTAGACCGAGTTGTGCTCGACGGCTTCGACGACCTTTTCGGCGACGAAGTCCGGTTCGAGGATCTGTGTGGCCTTGGGGGCTTCGGCGCCTTCGAACATACCGGTGCCGATGTAGCTCGGACAGACAATGGTCACGTGGACGTGCTTGTGGCCTTCCACGTTGAGCTCGGCGCGAATCGATTCGGAGAACCCGATGGCGGCCCACTTGCTCGACGCGTAGCTCGAACCGTAGGGCAGTCCGATGAAGCCCGATGCACTCGCGATATTGACCAGGTGGGCTTCGGGCCTTGCGACCAGGTCGTCCAAGAACGCGTGCGTCATCGCCACCAGGCCGAGCGTATTGACCTCATAGGTCTTGAAATGGTCATCGAGCGGCGTCTTGGTGAATGGCCCGCCGAAGACGACCCCGGCGTTGTTCACCAGAACATCGATCGGACCCGCCTCGGCGTCGACCTGCGCTTTGAACGCTGCAATGCTCGCGGGGTTGGTGACGTCGACCGGAAAGCCCCAGGCCGGAACACCCAAGGCCGCTATCTTTGCGGTGGCTTCGGCGAGCTTTTCCTCGTCGAGGTCCCCGAGGACAATGCTCGAACCGCGCCCCGCGAACTTCATCGCCATTTCGAGGCCAATGCCCTGCGCTCCGCCTGTGATCAATACGCGTCTACCGTTCAGCTTGCTCATGGCGACCTCTCTACGGACTCGCCGCCCGGAGTGATCGTCAGCTCGACTCGGGCGGTCTGGTTGGGGGTGAGAACCTGGAGGATGTCTAGGTTTCTATCCCATGTCCAGCTTCAACCTCGGGCGCCATCGCCCCGCGACTTAAGGACACGGCTCGGTTCGCGGTCTATTCCTCGGGAGGAAGCAGCACGGTGTCGACGACGTAGAGCATCCCGTTCTCGGCGTCGATCCGCGCAATGATCTTTGCGTCATTGAGCGAAAGCTCTTCGCCCTTCACGTGCATCGTCGTCTTCTTGCCATTGGCCATCGACAGGGACTGTCCTTCCTTGAACCAGCTGGGTTGAATGGCGGAAGTGGTGACGTGGTACTTCAGGATTTCCCGAAGCGTACCCACATTCTCTGGCTTGACCAGATTCTCTACGGTACCTTCGGGCAGCTTCGCAAAGGCATCATTCGTCGGGGCGAACACGGTGAGCGGGCCGGATGCCGCGACCGAAGTGACATAGTCTGCGGCCTTCAGCGCGGCGACCAGAGTCGTGTGATCTTTCGAGCCGAGGGCAATGCTGACGATGTTGTTCTCGTGCAGCGGCGGAACGTTCGAGGCCTCGACTACGACCACCTCTTCAGCGGGCGCCGCCTCCGGGGGCGTGGCCTCCTGCTTCTTGCAGCCTGCGATGACGAGCCCACACACGAGCCCTCCGATGACCGCGATTTTCACAGAACCTCTCATCACAACCTCCCCAGCACGAAATGCCTCGTAGCGCGTGCGAAGTATAGACGCACGGTTTTTGATCCAGGAATTCCAAATCCGCTTTTTGCCATCGACGCGCAAATCCTGCGTCGCAGGCCAATGTGGCGAATTTTTTTCTCCTGGCGGGGGTTTGCTCCCCGTGCGGCTGAGCCTAGACTCCGCCGCAACCAGGAGGGTCTATGCGTGCAAAGTGGATTGGGTTGCTCATTGGATTGATCGTTGGAATTTCGGGCTGCACCCCGAAGGAAGCGGCGCCCGCCGAGCCCAAGGCTGCAGAGCCCGCACCCGCTCCAGCCCCGGCCGAGGAACCCGCGGTCGACCCGGTCGCGGAGGCATCGGCGATTTTCGAGGGTCGATGCACCGTCTGCCATGGTGCAGGCGGCAAGGGGGACGGCGCCGGCTCGGCCGCGCTCGATCCGAAGCCACGAGACCTCACGTCCGCAGATTGGCAGTCCTCGGTCACCGACGAGCACATTCAGAAGATCATCGTCTACGGGGGTTCTGCGGTGGGAAAGGCGGCGACGATGCCCGCAAATCCGGACCTCGACGCGAAGCCAGAGGTGGTCGCCGAGCTCGTGAAGTACATCCGAGGCCTAGCGAAATAGCTCGCCTACTCGGGCTAGATGGCGTAATTATTGCGACGCGCTTCGGCGCAGAAGCTCCCGGTTTACCTCGGGAGCCACTTGTGAACTAGTGGTGCTCTCCCCGTTCTGAGGAGGGTGGTGTGAAGAGCGTCCCTTTCGCTGAGGGAGCTCGCCTGGAGGATTTCCCTTTCGCTGAGGGAATTGAGGAGATGTAATGAAGTTCAACAGGATTGGTGCGTTGTGCGCATCAAGTATCGGGGTTCTGTTGGCTGCGATGGTCTGCATTGGATGCGGCCCACAGCAGGCAGCACAGGTGTCACAGGCACCAGCGAGCTCAACGGCCGACTTGATGAAGCAGCGTGGGCTCAATGAAGCCGATGTGAGTGCGGCGCTTCAGACCTACATGCCCACGGGCAAAAAGGACACGTACCTGACCTTCGCGTCGGGTGGTCACGGCGGCAACATGATCGTCATCGGCGTCCCGTCGATGCGTATTTTGAAGTACGTCGGCGTCTTCACCCCCGAGCCTTGGCAGGGCTACGGCTACGGTGACCAGTCTAATGCGGTCCTCGAAGGAGGCAGCCGTTTTGGCAAGGAAATGACCTGGGGTGACATGCACCATCCGGCGCTTTCCGAAACCAACGGTGAGTACGACGGTAAGTTCATCTTCGTGAACGACAAGGCGAACGCCCGCATCGCGGTCGTCGACCTACACGACTTCGTGACCAAGGAGATCGTGACCTCGACGCTCATTCAGAGTGACCACGGCGCGACCTTCGTGACACCGAACACCGAGTACGTTGTCGAGTCCAGCCAGTACCCGGCCCCTCTCGGTGGTGGCTACGCACCGATCGAGGAGTATCAGGACAAGTACCGCGGCGCGGTGATCTTCTGGAAGTTCGATCGCGAAAAGGGGAAGATCGATCGTGCGAACTCCTTCGCGATGGAG
>CAMYJN010000459.1 GCA_947258625.1 uncultured Polyangiaceae bacterium
CGACGTCTTCGCCATCGAATCGAATGCTACCTGCGTCGACTTCGATGAGCCCCATCATGGCTTTGAGCAAAATGCTCTTCCCGGAGCCGGACTCTCCAATGATCGTGATCACCTCGCCGGCGAAAATGTCGATGTCGAGCCCAGTCAGCACCCGCTGTGGCCCAAACGCCTTTCGCAACCCTCGTACTTCGAACAGTGCCATGCCGCCCGTGAGTCAGCCCTTGGCCGCCCAAGAGCTGCAATAGCCCATGGGGTGGATTGGGCCTTTGACGAGAGTGCATCGCCCGCATTCGTTCTTCTTGCCTGCCAGGTAGAACGCGCAGCGCTCGCAATTCTTGCTTTCGCCGTGCGGAGAGAGATCTCGATACTCCAGCTGCGTTCGCAACGCCAAGTCGTCCTCGCGAAGCCCGCTCACGTCTTCGCAATGAAGCTCTGGCTTGGTGCAGGCGTTGAGCAGGGCCGGCGTCGAGCCGATCACGGCCAAGCGCACGCCCTGGTGAAGAATCTGGCGTCTCGTAAGGGTGTTCATCCTCATTCCCATCACTCCTGCGCGGAGGCTAGCACGGCCTAGCGCCGGTCAGCGAACGGCGTCCATCAGCTTCAGAAACGCGTCGCTCTCCACCATTCCGGTGATGCGCGAAGCCTCCGAGCCATCGCTGTGGTGAAGGACGACGAGCGGCAGCCCGGGCTGTTCGTACGCCTTGAGGAGCGCCCATTTCTCGTCGGTGGCTTGCTCGGTGCTCAGGTCTACCCTCACGGTGACGAATCGTTGGGCCTCCAAGACGACTCGGGGGTCGCTCAGAACGTCCCGTTCGAGCTCTTGGCACGCTCCGCACCAATCGGCGCCGAAGTCGACGAGCATGGGCCTCGCTTCGGCGACCGCCTGCGCCTTGCCAGCGTCGAAGCTCTCGATCCAACGAATGTGCGCGCCAGGGGGCAACGCCTCCGCCCAGCCGACGATGCCAAGAAGGCCCGCCACGCAGGCGGCTACCCCGACCGTTTTGCGAACGCGTGCCCCCCAAGCTTTGCTCTTGAACGAAAGATGAATCGCTCCGACGATGACCCCTCCAGCGAGCAGCCCGAGCGCCACGGCAAGCCAAGTCTCTTCGCGCACCGCCGGACGCGGGTACGGAAGGATGCCGCGCAGGTAGTAGAATGCCAGGGCGAGCATCGCAATTCCAAACGCGCTCTTCGTCCACTCGATCCAGCGCCCCGACTTCGGCAACGTGATGGCAAACGTCCCGACGAACCAGAACAATACGCCGATCCCAATCGCGTAGACGAACAAGGCAAGCGCGCCAAACGCAACGTTCCCCGTCGTAGCCACCCAGGTCAGCAGGACGGCGAGAACCGGCCCGGTGCAAGGAGCGGCGATGAGCCCGTTGACGAAGCCAAGCACGAACGCGCCGCGCACACCGAAGCCGCCCACCTGTGCGAGCCGGTTCTGCAACGCCGAGGGCAGGGCGAGGTCGAACAAGCCGAACATGCTGAACGCCATCACCGCGAACAAGGTCGAAAGAGCCCCGAGAACCCAGGGGCTCGTAAGGGCACTTCCGAATGCGCTACCGGTCAGCGCCGACATGACCCCGAGCGGAGTGAAGAGAGCTGCGATACCCAGGACAAAGGCGCTCGAGAGCATCGCTGCCTTGGCGCGGCTTTCTGCCTGCCTTGCGCCGAACACGCTGACCGTGATCGCGATCATTGGATAAACGCAGGGGGTCAGTGAGGTGGCCAGACCCGCGAGGAAGACCAAGCCCAGCGCGCCCAGGTAGCGACCGTCCAGGAGCGCCGTCGAAAAGGGCGCGGTCAGCTCGCTCAGGCTGTCGGCGGACGCATGCGCCTCCGCGGCCCAAGCGGCGACAAATCCAAGCAAACCGACCCAAGCGCTCCGTCGCACCCTCCGACTATGGTGCTCGATTGGTTGACCGTCCACGAACCAGGGACGTAGCCTTTCAGGAGGGATCACTTTGCCTCTACTTTTCCTTCTGCTCATCGCCATTGCCACCGGGGCGCTTTCGGCTCACGCCGGCCGCGACGAGCTCAGGCAAAGCTCGGACCCGGTTTGGCGGATGGAGACCTTCCTCGCCTATGCGCTCTTCGTCGCCTTCGTCCTTTTGCCAACCGCGATCTACTTCTATGTATTTCACGGTGACTGGTTTCTTTTCTATTGGGTCGACACGGCTCGCGCCCCCTGGTTCTGGGGCCTGCTAGGGGGACTGTTGTTGCTGGGCGCGGCCTCGCTTGGATTTCGGCTCGGACTGGCTCTCTCGCGAGCTTCGCGCGATCTCGCAGCCCGACGGATCACCGTCGGCACGATCTTCATCGCCTTGGCGGTATGGCCGCTCGCGTGGAGCCGCCTGTCCGTCGTTGGTTCCTACCGCCAATTTACTCGCGACTACGGGCTCATCGCGTTCTTCGCAAGCCCCGCGTTCTATTCCGGACTCGCCATGGTGCTGGTCATCGTGCTGGCCTTTGGCTGGTTGGTTTACCGGGTCGACCAGCATACCCGCGACAGCGTCTGATCCGACAGCAGCGACGTCAGCGGGAAGGAATCAATCCCATGTGCTCCCGCAAGAACATCGCTGGCGGTGATGCCCAAAACTTGAGCGCATCGATGTACGTTGGATGACCATCGAAGGTTTCGCCCTCGGCTTCTCGCTCCGGCGCAATTCGGCTCCGCACGTCTTGAACGAGCGGTTCGAGGTCATCGCAGAGAAGCAGCGCAGCGCGGATCGCGGTCCGTTGTGCTGCGTGGACCCAGCGGTCGAACTTCACTCGTTTGGTTTGGGAATAAGCTAGGGCGGCATCGCGTACCAATTTGCGGTCACGCCGGGGGATCGCCCGCTGCAACCTCCGCGTTTGCTCGTTCAAGAACTCCTCGCTGGTCAGGCCCGAGCCGAAGTCCGGTTTTACGATCCGCGCGGCCGACGCCAGCAGAACATCGAGCTCACGGGGCGTGAGCTTGTCGATCGCATGGTAGCCGCGGGCGATTTGCGTCATCGGCTGAGAGAGCATGAACGTCTGGGTCTGCGGGTCTTTCTCCATGATGGTCGCTGGCACCAGCATGGCGGGGTGGGGGCCGAACTCGATAGTGATGCCGCGGTTTCGCACGCGGTGCAGGAACAAATCGAAACTCCGAATCTCGAGCGCAGCGGCGAGATGGTTTGCGATCTCGCGAAGCGGATGATTGGCTTCGGTCGGCAGGCGGTCTCGCGTCGCGAGCCCGTAACTTTGGAGGTCTGGGGGGTAGAGCTTGGCGAGCG
>CAMYJN010000460.1 GCA_947258625.1 uncultured Polyangiaceae bacterium
GCGCGTCCTGCTCCAAACGGACGCGCAATTCTGCTCCCTCGCGCTCTCGCGCGGCCAGCTCTTCAGCTTCGCGGATTCGCTTCGCTTCAGCCTGCCGCGCTTCCTCTTCGGCGCGCAGTCGAGCGGCTTCCTCTTCCTGCCGTGACTGGGCTTCGGCCGCGATGCGTTCACGCTCCGCCGCTTCTCGCTGCAGACGCTCCTCTTCTTCGTCGCGAACACGATCTTCTTCGAGATTCATGAGCTCGCGAAGATTGACGAGAACGGAAGACTCTTTTTCCTCGGACATGATGCTACTTATATTACACTTTTCCGTTGCGTGCGGACAAGGGCTATCGATGCTTTTCGAAACCCCAACGCTAGCAACGCTTGCGGAGTACTGTCAAACCAACGCTTTTGTTGAATTTCCAGCGTCATGGGAACACGGCGTGAGGAAGTCTCACAGAAACCCATTGTGATTTGATACACAGTGGAATTTACCGATACTATTGGAACGGTGAGCCAACTCCAAGATTTCCTACAGTACCTCGACCGGGGTGATGTAACCGAGATCGTGTTCCAAAGCGGCGCTGCCGCCACGGCGAAGAAGCGGGGGAAGGCAAAGCCGGTGACCGCCGAGCCGATGAGCGCCAGGCACATTCTCAAGCTGGTTAGTGACACACCTCTGCAGAGTCTCGTGCCCAGTGAAGATGGTGCGTCCGCCCCCACCGCAACACTCATCGACGGCATCGAGTACATCGTCACCGTGGCTCGCTCGGGCGAGACGCTCTTGCTGCGGGTGCGTCGCGCGGGACGAAACACCGAGTTGCCTGCCGCCCCGATTGGTGCGGTTGCGCCCGTTCGCATCCCGATTCCGGCCGATGCGGTGGAGCAGAAGCAAGCGGTCGACTCGTATGAGCCTCCGCCGATGCCGGCGAAGGATGGTCCTGCGGTTGCGGCCACCGCGTCGATTCCGGCTCCTCCGGTCGAGCAGCCGAAGCCCCAGGTTTCGTATCGACCCCCTGCAGAAGCTTCGCCGCTCGGTGAGTTCGTGCGATCGGATGTCCCGATCAAGGCGCCGGCCGGACTGCGCGCGCTGCTCGTGCAGGCGCGCGATCAAGCCGCTAGCGACGTTCACATCATGTCGGGAGAGCCGCCGCGGCTTCGCTGTGCGGGGCGCCTGGCTGTGGCCGGGCCGACCCTGTCGGACGAACAGGCGTGCGGTCTGGTCATGCCGCTTCTCAACGAGCGCAATGCCAAGCAGTTCGAAGATCTCGGGTATGCGGACTTTGCCTGCCAGTTGGAAGGCGTTGGCCGCCTGCGTGTCAACGTGAACAAGCAGCGAAGCGGGATCAAAGGCTGCTTCCGTCTCGTCATGCAAGAGCCGCCGACACTCGAGTCACTGGGTCTTCCGAGCGAGCTCCGCCAGATGCTGAACTACCATCAGGGCTTGGTGGTGGTCTCCGGTCCGAATGGCGCCGGCAAGACCACGACCCTTTCCGCCTTGGTCGACCTGTTCAACAGTGAGCGGAGCGTGCACATCATCACCGTCGAGGATCCGGTCGAAGTGATTCATCCAATCAAGAAGGCGATTGTCAGTCAGCGCGAAGTGGGAATCCACACGAAGAGCTTTCACTCTGCGCTAAAGGGCTCGCTCCGTGAAGATCCCGACGTGATCGCGATCGGCGAGCTCCGCGATCGTGAGACGGTCGAGAAAGCCCTCGAAGCGGCCGAGACCGGCCACCTCGTGTTCGCGACGATGAGCACGCCATCGGGCGCGCGAACAATCGGCCGACTGATCGACATGTTTCCTCCCGACGATCAATCGCAGGTTCGATCGACTTTGGCGGGTGTCCTCAAGTTCGTGGTGAGCCAGCGCTTGGTGCCGCGAAAGGACGGCAACGGGAGGGTCGTCGCGGTCGAGCTTCTGACCGGCGGGATGGCGCTCTGGACGCTCATTCGCGACGACAAGCTATTCCAGCTTCCAAGCCTGCTCCAGCGCGGCCGCGCGTTCGGAATGATCCGCATCGAGGACTCCTTGAACGAGCTCGTTTCCTCGGGCGTCATCTCCATCGAAACCGCGAAGGCCTTTGCGGACGATCCGCGCGTCATCGGCCACTCGGCGAGGCAGCCCATGTCACCAACCCAGGCGTCGCCCGTACAGAGCAACAAGGGCACCATGCGCAATCTTTTTGAGAAGAAGGGCCCATAAGCCGTGCCAGCCCTCGATCGCTATTTCGACGTGTTGCTCCAAAGAGGAGGATCCGACCTTCACCTTTCGATCGGCTATCCGGTCATGATCCGCGCCAAGGGGGAGCTCGTAGCGATTAATGATCGGCCTCTCGACCAGCGGACGATCGCGGGGCTCATGGACGAGATCATCAACGAGGACCGGCAGAGCTACTTTCACGCCTATCGCGACCTGGATTTCGCCTACGGATACCAGGATAAGGCGAGGTTTCGAGCCAACTACTTCTATAAGACGACCGGTCCGGGTGCGGTGTTTCGAACGATTCCAAGCGAGATCCTCACGGCCGAGCAGCTCGGGCTTCCGCATGCAGTGGTCGAGCTGGCGGAGCGGCGGGCGGGGTTGGTGCTCGTGACCGGGCCGACCGGGAGCGGAAAGAGCACCACGCTTGCGGCCATGCTCGACCACATCAACCGCAACCGGGAAGCGCACATCCTCACCATCGAAGACCCGGTCGAGTTCGTTCATACGCCAAAGAAGTGCCAGATTACCCACCGTGAAGTTGGGGATCACACGCCGAGCTTCGCCGATGCGATCCGAAGCGCGGGACGAGAGAACGCCGACGTGATCCTCGTAGGCGAGCTACGCGGCCGCGAGACGATGCAAATGGCGCTTCAGCTCGCGAGCTTCGGCATCTTGATCTTTGCCACGGTTCACACCAACTCGGCACCGGCGACGATTGACCGTTTCGTCAACGCGTTCCCTGCAAGCCAGCAGCCTCAAATTCGGGGCATGCTGGCCGACTCGCTCGCCGGCATCGTGGCCCAACAGCTCTTGCCCAAGGCAGATGGAAGCGACCGAATCGCTGCCCAGGAGATCTTGATCGGAACCTCCGGTGTCGCGGCGGCGATCCGCGAGGCCAAGACCTCCATGCTCACCAGCTTGATTCAAAGCGGCGGATCACACGGGATGCAGAGCATCGACTCGGTCCTCGAAAAGCTCGTGGCTGCTGGTAAGGTTGCCCCAGAGGATGCGCTCGAGAAGGCGGCCGACAAGGACAGCTTCGCGAGGATTCCGCAGGTTGCAGCGGT
>CAMYJN010000461.1 GCA_947258625.1 uncultured Polyangiaceae bacterium
GCGTGACCGAGCAGCCAACGTAGCCCCTAAAACGATCGGGCTCGATCACCATCCAGCTCCGACTCGTTTGAAACGTGTACGTGTCGCCGTTTTCGATTCCAGCAAACAAGGCGCCACCCCAAAGACGCCAGTACGCGCGACCGTTGGACTCCGATCGAAGATCGAATTTCAGGTCCAGGGGATCGGGAGCAGGAACCGCTGAGCCGCAGCTCTGTTCGACCATCAGGCCAAGAGCCTGGAAGCTGCCGACGAGCTCTCCAGGTGGCTCCTCGTCCTCGCCCCAGCAGGCACAGGTGAGCGCCATCAGGCTGAGCAGAATCCACCGCATGGACCTGAGGTACCGTTCCACGCCAGCGGCAGTCAAAAAACACGGTTGTTTCGCAACGCCCATGGGCCGCCGTATGCGGCGCCCAAGTGTGCGACCGTATCGTCTAGAAGCGAATCTCGAAGCCGCAGGTGAAGGTGACCCGGGTGCTGACCGGTTTCCCGTCTTTGTCGAGCGGCGGCTTCCAGCTCGCCCCTTGCAAGGCTTTTTTGCAGATCTGCCCGAACTTGTAATCGATCGGGTCTTCGGAGATGAGTCGGAGCTTGCTTGGCGAGCCATCGGGCCCGATCTGGAGTCGCACGACGGCTTGCCCTTCGACGCCTTCCTGCTTGGCCTTCTTGGGGTAGAGCCTTTCGAGCTTCTGCTTCAAACTAGGCGGAATTGGACGCCTCGAGAGGTCGCCGACGTCGACGACCACCCCGATGCCGGTGCCTCCGAGGATCCCGCCAATCACGCCGTCGCGGCTCCTGCCGGTGACGACGGCGTCGGGTTTGCCGATCGGTCCGTCACGGCTCTCGCCAGAGCCGGGGTCCATCGCCCACGAAGATGGTTCGTCGCCCTCATTGGTGAGGACGATGTTGTCGAACGTGACCGGAGTCTCAGGCGCAGCCGCAGGCGGTTCCTTGGGTGCCTTGGGCGTATCCTTCGGGGCTTTCCAGGTCTTGGGCTTTGGCGGCGGCTTCACGGGCTCCGGCTCCTCGGGCTCCGGTGCCTCCTGTTCGACCGGTTCCTCGGGCTCGGAGGCGGGGGGCTCCTCGTCGATGATCGCGACCGGGACCGCATCGAACGGGTCGGCAGGACCCGAACCTGCCCCGACGTTGGGCGTCAGACCCAAGAAGGCCGCGTGAGTCGCGATCGCCAAGACGACCCACGCCGTGTCGAGCGCCCACGGGGCCAGGTTCTCGAAGTGGTTGGACATCGGGTCAGCAGCAGCGTGGCTCAGCGTCCGATCTCCTCGGGCCGGACGTTGATGGCGAACTTCGTGATTCGCTCCTGGCGCAGGATGTCGATCACTTGAACGACCTTGGCATGCGCAATTCTGCCGTCTGCTGCGATGACGGCTCGGAGGTCTTCGTCGGTCTCACGCGCTGCGCGCACCCGGGCTCGAAGCTCGTCGGTGTTCACGGGAATGGTGTCGAGGAAGAGCTGACCGTTCTGGTCGATCGACACGGCTAGCGTCGCGGGCGTCTGCTCACCGGTTGCGGCCTTCGGGAGCTCCATCGGAATCGTCTTCGACACGATCGCGGTGGCGGTGACCATCAAGATGATCAAAAGAACGAGCACGACATCGACCAAGGGCGTGACGTTGATGTCTGTGATCAGGTCGTCGTCATCCCCGGAGCGCGCGCCGCCAGCCATCTTACTGGCTCCCCTTCTGGGTGTTGCCCTTGAGGTAGGCGAGCAAGTCCCGGCCGAGCGCATCGGCCCACGTCAGGCGGTATCGAATCAGGCGCTGGAAGTAGTTGTAGAAGGCGACGGCGGGCAGGGCCACCAGGAGGCCGATGGCCGTTGCGACCAGCGCTTCACCGACCTCGGTCATCAAACCGCTCGTCACTTTGCCCGCGCTCTCGTCGAGCACGTGGAAGGCCTTGATGACGCCGATGACCGTTCCAAGAAGACCGACGAAAGGCGCGTTGTTCCCCACGGTACCGAGGAAGCCGAGATTTCGCTCCATTTGGGTTCGCGCTACGGCCGTCTCGCCAGCGAGCCGTTCTTCGACCGCGTCCGAGCCCTCGTCGACCACTTCGATGCCGGAGTGGACGATCTTGGCCTGAAAGGAGCGCGACTTGGCAAGACGGTCACGGGCCCCGGCCACGTCGTTTTTCGCGAGGTGCAGGCGCAGGTCCTCTTGAAGGGCGCGCACATCATCGCGGGAGGCGAAGAAGTAGTACATGCGCTCGAAAATGATCGCCACGCCGAAGATGGAGAGGATGATCAGAAGCCACATGACCCAGGTCGCGCCAAGCATGGCGAAGGCGGTCAATCTCTCTTGAATGTCGATCATACGTTTCCTCGGGTAGAAGCGCGCTCTTAGCCGGTCTTGGGCGACCGTGCATCCCGCTTGAGAATCTCCCGCACCAATATGGTCGCGTAGGAGCCGGCGGGTAGGGTGAAATCCAGCTCCACCGTATTGTCACTCACAGTTAGGTCTAGATTTCGCACCGGGACACGGACGAACCGCCGGGTGCCCGGGGCCACACGTCTCCATTTGGCCAGCCGATCCAGGGTCAAGCCCGACTCCTCCAGCAGCGCCTCTTCGCGTTTGCGGGCATCGCCCTCCGGCCAGCGCATCTTGGCGCCGAAGATCGGTCCGGTGGGACTGATCTCCCAAGCGTCGGCCCGAGCCTGGGTGTCCTCGACATCGGGCGCAACGAACAAGCCTCCGGACTCGTGTTTCTTCACGAGGTCGCCTGCGTGAACCTTCCCAAGCGTCGAGGTTTGCACGCGCGCCGCGACGCAGCGGTTGAAGATTTGGGACTGGAGCGCGGACATCTGGAGCTTTCGCAGAAAACCGGATTGGGGCGCTCGAGCCTCACCGAGGACCCATCGAAGCGCGCGCTCGGCATTGTTGCCGTCGCGTCCGAATCGCTGCTCTCCGTAGTAGTTGGGGAGACCGTCGTTTTCGATCCTCGACAACAGCTGGCGAAGCTCGTCTATTCTCGATGGGTCGATTTGCCGCAGACGGATCCGAAACCGATTCGCGCGAAGGTGGCCGGTTCGAAGTTTCTGCGGATGAAGTGCCGCCTCGAGAACCCGGATGCCTTCGACCTCTGCCTGGAGAAGCGCCTCGGGGGAGGCGCCGAATATGCTGATCCATTGCCGGGTCACGGCGTGGCGATCCTTGAGACCGGCCCATCCTGCAGCTCTTGGGTCGGCGCCAACGCGCTCGCAAAGCGCACGAACGGCGTCCT
>CAMYJN010000462.1 GCA_947258625.1 uncultured Polyangiaceae bacterium
TTCTACGGGGTCTGGCAGTCACCACAGTACGGCAACATGCACCTGTGCCAGAGCGGCAGGCAGGTGGTTGGCGACTACGTCAAGAACGAGCGAGCGGGGCGGATCCAGGGCGACATCGAAGGCGATCTGTTGCTCTTCCAATGGGAGGACCGCCGGGAGCTGGTCGTCGGCAAGCCGCAGATCCGCAGAGGCCGCGGCTACTTCCGCATCGAGTTCGGCGAGGACGGCGATCAGTACATCAAGGGCGAATGGGGCATGGACGAAGATCTGGCCGGGGGCGGACCCTGGAACGCGGTCAAGCTTCGCAAGGGCCAGCCGGACCGCTGCACAGGCGTCGACGAGCCCATCTCCCTCGAAGAAAAGCCGCACCCCTGGGACGAAGAAGACAGGCCGGACGGCTAAGCGGCCGATTCGGCAGGCGCGCAGAAGACCACGGAGCAGCTCTTGCGGCGCTCGGCGCTGAGGCGCGCGCAAAGGTCCGCAAGATTGTCGT
The DNA here is from genome assembly GCA_947258625.1 of uncultured Polyangiaceae bacterium. Classification (GTDB taxonomy): domain Bacteria; phylum Myxococcota_A; class Polyangia; order Polyangiales; family Houyiibacteriaceae; genus SG8-38. Next base: position 494 of record CAMYJN010000462.1, read on the forward strand.
CGTAGTCCACGACCAGACCGGCGGTCGCTTCACCGGCGTCGTTGTACGTGCAGCCGTCGAGGGCGACCCAACGACCCTCCCAGCTGGCGTCGCCGCAGATGTCCTTCCAGGCGACCGGAGCGGTTTCCGGATCGGAATCCTCCAGGCCTCGGAAGTTGATGAAAGAGTTTCGTCGCTGGTCAGTCATGTTGCAGCCTCCGGAGGATCCTCTGCATCAGCATCAAATCTCTCGAAGTCGGGCGAGTTTCCATCGCCTCTACGGGACGCGCAAGTCAAATCCACTAGCTGGGTTTCGTTGCTTGGAAGGTCAAGGACTAACGCTAAACCATGAATCATCTCGCGTGTTTATGGGAGTCCTGATCCGAGCGTTTGGCAAGCGCTCCTGCATGCGGGGCGGATCTTTGCACCAACGGCGAGCCGGCGCACTGGCGATCGAATCCGGTGGCAGCGGCCCGCGGCCTCGTTCAGCCCGCGAGCGCGGCGAGCAGCTGATCGAGGTTCTCGCGGGTATGCAGCTCGGTGACCGCGATCAACAGATCTTTGCGCCAATCGACTCGGAAGCGGCCGAGGTCGATGCCGCCGATGATGTCTCGCTCGGCCAGACGGGCTAGCACCTGGCTCGCATCGGGGCCTTGGCTTCGCACGACCAGCTCGTTGAATACCGGGGCCGAGTACGGAACCTTGAAGGCATCGAGCTTTTCAATCCCCGCTCGAAGGTAGGTCGCAGCGTTCAGACAGCGCCGCCCGGCCTGCTGGAAGCCCTGGCGTCCGAGCATGGCCGTGCGCATCCCCATCGCGAGCGCGATCAGGCCGTGGTTGGTGCAGATGTTGGAGGTCGCCTTCTCGCGCCGGATGTGCTGCTCCCGGGTCGATAGGGTCAGGACGTACCCTGGCTGACCGTCCGAATCGACGGTCCGCCCAACCAATCGACCGGGCATCTGCCGCACGAAGGCCTGTGATGCACCGAAGAGGCCGACCCCCGGGCCGCCATACTGCGGCGGCACCGCGAGAGGCTGCCCTTCGCCGACACAGATGTCGGCGCCGCATGTGCCAGGCGCTTGAAGCACTGAAAGCGCGTAAGGCTCGGCCGTCGCGGTCACCAGAAGCGCATCTTCGCGGTCCGCAACGGCGCGCGCCGCATTCAGGTCCTCGACGCAGCCGAAGAAGTTGGGGTAACCCACGACGACCGCAGCAGTTTTGCCGGTCATCAGGCCCTCAGCTGCTTGCCAATCGGTCCGACCGTCGGCCGCGATCGGTATCAGCTCGATCGTCGCTTCGGTGTCGAGGCCGGACACGTAGGTGCGGATTGTCTCGATGTACTCGGGGTGCAGGCCCTCGCTCAGCAGCACGTGCGTCCGCCGTTTGATTCGCCGCGCCATCAGGACGGCCTCGGCGGCTCCGCTCGCACCGTCGTACATCGATGCATTGGCGACGTCCGTGCCCAAGAGCTCGCAGACGATGGTCTGGAACTCGAAGATCGCCTGAAGCGTCCCCTGCGAGAGCTCGGCCTGATACGGCGTGTACGCCGTGTAGAACTCGCTTCGCAGCAGGAGCTGGTCCACGGCTGGCGGCACGTGGTGACGGTACATGCCGCCGCCTAGAAAGGAGAGCATGTTCGCGCCCGCGCTCGCCTGCGCCAGGGCGGCCAGGTGCTCCATCAGCCGGGGTTCGTCGAGAGCGGGCTCGAGATCGAGCGCCCGATTTAAGCGCACCGGCTCGGGGATGGCATCGAACAAGTCGTCGATCTGCTCCACGCCGACACGGGCGAGCATGGTTCGGATCTCTTGCTCGGTGTGCGGGAGGTATCTCATGTTCGTCCCGCTCGGTCAGCCGTCCAGCGTCCCGAGGTACTCCTCGTACTTGGCCGCGTCCATCAGCCCCTCGAGCTCACCCTGGTCGGAAGGGCGAATCGTAATGAGCCAACCGTCCTCGTAGGGACCCTCATTGACGAGCTCCGGGCTCGATTCGAGCGCGGCGTTCACCTCGACCACCTCGCCGCTGACCGGGGCAAAGAGCTCGCTCACGGTCTTCACGGACTCGATGTCGCCGAATCGTTCGTGCGCCTGGACATCTTCCCCCGGAGCCGGCATGTCGACCAGGGTCACGTCACCGAGCTGTTCGACCGCGTACGACGTGATTCCAACGCGAATCACGTCGTCCTCGATGCGCGCCCATTCGTGGTCGCGGGTGTACTGGAGGTCCCTTGGGTACGTCACTGTCATCACCTCTTGTAAAACGGGGTGGTCACTACCACGGCGTCGACGACCTTGCCACGGATCTCGATTCCCAGGCGGGTCCCCACCTTGGCGAGGGCCAAAGGCACATAGCCGAGACCGATGTTCCGTCCAACCGTCGGCCCTGGAGAGCCGCTGGTGACCTCTCCGACCTGCTTTCCGTCGGTCACGATCGGGTAGCCATGCCGGGCTATCCCGCGTCCGGTCATCTCGAATCCGACGAGCTTTCGCTCGAGCCCCGCGGCTTTGATCGCTCGTAGCGCATCACGTCCGATGAAGTCGCTGGCATCGAGCTTGACCACCCAGCCGAGTCCCGCTTCGAAGGGATGGGTCTGCTCGCTGATGTCGTTGCCATAGAGCGCGAGGCGCGCTTCGAGCCGAAGGGTATCGCGCGCGCCCAGTCCGACCGGCGCTATCCCGTGAGACTCGCCGGCCTCGAGCACAGCATGCCAAAGGGTGACGGCATCATCGCTCGCGCAGAAGAGCTCGAACCCCTCTTC
>CAMYJN010000463.1 GCA_947258625.1 uncultured Polyangiaceae bacterium
CCGGGAAAACCCGGCAAATCGCGTCGGCACTATACACGCGGCCCTTCCCCAGTCAACGCAGCCTCGCGTCGGGCGCAACCGCCGTGCTAGAGCGCTCGCTGTGCATCGCCTGCTGTGGATCGTTGGAAGCCTTGCCGCGCTGCTCGCTGTGCTTCCTTCGACCGCCCAGGCGTACGAGGACCAAGCCACGCTCGGCCTCGCGGTCGGCTACGCGGGGATTCCCGGAAGCGACACGGTTCCGCGCAATGGCGTCGACGTCGCCCTGAGCGCAGGCGGAGGCTTCGGCGACGCTTGGAGCATCCAAGGGCTTCTCGGCTATAGCGTCTTCCCGAATGCCCGCGCGCTGCACCTCGGCACCGTCGGCCTCGAGACCGTCTACGCGCTCGACATCGTGCGTTTCGTCCCGCTGCTCGGAGCGGGGCTCGACGGGCTGTTGACCGTCCGCGACCGTCGGACGCGGGGAGACTTCGCCCTGCACTTCCTGGTCGGCTTCGACTACCTGATTAATTCGCGCTGGCTCGTCGGCGCCGACGTGCGTGGCTACTGGGTCACCACCCACGCGCAGAGCCCGCTCGACCCTTTTCTCATCACGGCGGCGGCGCGCGTCGGCGTGCGCTTCGACCTCCCCTGACTCGACCTGGGCGGCCGGGTCATAGGGGCGCTGCCAGATGCGCAGCGGCTCGATCGAGGCGATGGCGCTGCACGCCAGCGCCACAACGACGCAGGCTGCTGCTCGAATCGATGAGGTGCGCGATCCCATGGCCACGGCCTTCCATCGGCCGCTCGCCCGATCGGTTGCGCGCGCCTCAGACGTTCGGCCGGTCGAGCACGAAGCCGTCGTGAAGAACGACCACGGCGCGGTCGGCGTGGTCGGCTGCGATCAGGCAGGACGTCTTGATCTCGCTGGTGCTAATCGCTTGGATGTTGATGCCGTTGTCAGCCAGCAGGCGAAACATCCGGGCGGCGATGCCCGCGTGATTGCGCATCCCGACGCCGACGATCGACACCTTGGCCACCGCGTCGTCGCGAACCACGCCCTCGGCATTGACGTTTGCGACGAGCTCCTTCGCGATGCTTTCGGCGCGATCGGCATCCTCGCGGCTCACGGTGAAGGTCAGGTCGGTGTGTCCTTGCTTCGAGACGTTCTGGATGATCATGTCGACCGAGATGTTCGCCTCGGCCAGGGGCTCGAATACGCTCGCGACGACTCCCGGATGATCCGGCAGCGCTCTCACGGTCAGCTTCACGGTCTTTTTGTCCGCCGCAACTCCGGCGACGATGACTTTTTCGAGCAGGTGTTCTTCGTCGGTCACGATCGTTCCCTCCTCTTTCGAGAAACTCGAGCGCACGTGGAGCGGCATGCGATGCTTCATCGCCAGCTCCACCGAGCGTATTTGTAGGACCTTGGCCCCTTGGGAGGAGAGCTCGAGCATCTCCTCGTAGCTGATGCATTTGAGTTTGCGCGCGTTCGGACAGATGCCCGGGTCCGTCGTATACACGCCGTCGACGTCGGTACAGATTTCGCACACATCGGCTTTGACGGCCGCGGCAATCGCGACCGCGGAAGTATCGGAGCCGCCCCGTCCGAGCGTCGTAATGTTGCCGTACGCATCGGTGCCCTGAAAACCCGCGACGACGAGGACGTTGCCCGTTTCGAGTGAAGAGCGGAGCCCGGTTCCGTCGATCGAGCGGATGCGGGCTTTGCGATGCACGTTGTCCGTCAAGATGCGCGCCTGATGCCCGAGCAGCGAGCGCGCCGGCACGCCCAGCTCGTTGAGCTGAATCGCCAGCAAGGCCGCGCTCACCTGCTCGCCGCTCGAAACGAGCACATCCATCTCACGCTCGGCCGGCCCGTTGGAAATCTCCCAACCCAGCGAGAGGAGCCTGTCGGTTTCGCCAGCCATCGCGCTCACCACGACGATGACCTGGTGGCCGTCGCGGTGGGTCTCGGCGACGCGCTCCGCGACCCTGCGGATCCGGTCGAGCGAGCCGACGCTCGTGCCACCATATTTCTGTACGACCAGGCTCATTGGGCGCCGAAGGATAGCCGCGACCTTGGGGCGGGCAAACCGCAGCGCGCGAACCGCGTTTCCGTGGTATTTCTAGGTCGATGCAAAGAGCTTCGTGGGTTGTCATACTTGTAGTCGCCGCCTTCAGTCAGAGCTCGGGCCATGCGCGCGCCGACCATCCCGAGTCCGAGGCCCGAGTGCAGGAACGGCTCGAGATGGTGAGCAAGCAAATCGAAGCGCGCGGTGTCCGTGATCCGGCCGTGCTGGAGGCGATGCGCAAGGTGCCCCGGCATCGCTTCGTGCCGCAGTCCCAGCGCGCGAACGCCTACCAGGACCGGCCCCTTCCCATCGGCAGCGGGCAAACCATCAGCCAGCCGTACATTGTCGCGCTGATGACCGAGTTGGCCGGCGTGAAGCCCGGCGACAAGGTGCTCGAAATTGGGACCGGGTCCGGCTATCAAGCCGCGGTTCTCGCGCAGATGGGAGTGAAGCTCTTCTCGATCGAAATCATCGCGGCCCTCGCCAAGCGCGCGAAGGCGACCCTCACCGACCTCGGCTACGCGAAGAACGTCGAAGTGCGTCACGGTGACGGGTATGCCGGCTGGCCGGAACAAGCACCGTTCGACGCGATCCTCGTGACCGCCGCGCCGCCCAAAATCCCAAAGCCGCTCAAGGAGCAGCTGAAGGTCGGCGGACGCCTGATCATTCCCGTCGGGAAGCGGTACCAGAGCCTGTTGAAGGTGACGCGCACCAAGAATGGATATCGGGGGGAGTCGGTGATCCCGGTGAGGTTCGTGCCGATGACCGGGGAGGCGCAGGGGCACTGAGGGGAGTGACCGAGGCCGTGGCCGTAAGGCCGTGACCGTGACCGTGAGGCCGTGGCCGTAGGGCGGTGGCCGGGAACGGGAACGGGGGGGTGTAGGGGTTCGTGCTCGTCTGTAATCCCGCTCACAAACCGCCCAGGTCTCGGAAAAAACCTCGATCGGAGTTGCGGTGACCTGTGGTAACGTCGACACCCCCCGTAGGAGGCCCGATGCCGAGATGGATTCGTATGCGCTGGCTCGTTTGCTCGCTATTTGGTGCCCTGGCGTTCGCAGGCTGCGCCGCTGACACGAGCAGCACCGGTGGGCTGACGATCGAGCTCGAGCTCTCGGACGGCACCCAGATCGAGGAAATCAGCTACGTGATCAGCGGCGGGGACATGGAGCCGATGGTCG
>CAMYJN010000464.1 GCA_947258625.1 uncultured Polyangiaceae bacterium
TTCGGCGACCCCATGTCAAACGCTTGCCGCGCCAAGCCCACGGCGATCGCGCGCGGCATCCAGATTGCGTCGCCGGGGCACACGAGGCCGAGCTACCGATGGAGCGCTTGCTCGACTTCCTTCGCGAGGCGAAGCCCGGACAGAAAAGCGCCCTCGACCCGGTTTCCGTTTGCCCAATCCCCGCAGGCGCCGATCCCGAGGCTCGAGTCGTAGAGGCAGCCGTCGTCCAGCGGGTTTTCGGCAAGCGCGTACCGCCATCGATGCCCTTTCGACCATGCGGGCTTCGATGAAGGAGCACCGATCGCATCGAAGAATGCAGGGAGCAGCGCTTCGATGACTCGATCGGCGTCGTCTTCGAGGTGCTCCGCGGACCAGCGCGGCCCCGCGTGGAGCACCCAACGGTCGGGCGAAGTCTCACGAGCCGGCTTGGCCGAGGTGCGCGCCACCCAGCTGAGCGGACCGCTGTTGACGAAGGCGGCGTCAAAGTCGACGCGCACCGGGTCCGTGAAGGCGACGAGGACCGACCAGCAGGGCTGCATCCGAACGGTCGCCGCGCGCTCGGCGATCGCGGGTGCAATCCCCCTGAGCAGCTTCTCCGTCTGCGGCGCTGGCGCGGTGCAGAGCACGACCTCGTAGGTACCCAGGGTATCCCCGGCTTCATCGAGAACTGCCCAGCCGTCCCGATTCTTTTCGATCGCCGACACCTGAACGCCGAACCGAGTGTCGAGGCTTTCTGCCAAACGTCGGCAGATCGCGTTCATGCCTGGCGTGCCGACGACCCTTTGGGTTTGGCGGCTAGACTCGTCGATGCCATCGGGGCAAATGGCGATGACGCGAGCGTACCAGGGAGCGACGACGCCGTCCGTGGTCCACCGCTCCACGCGCAAGGTGAGCTCCGGCGAACGAACGGTGAAGTACTGCGCGCCGTGGTCGAAGTCGTCGCCGACTCCGAGGTCGGGCACACGCCGGGTCGACATGCGGCCCCCCGGACCGCGCGCCTTGTCGAAGACCGTCATCGAATGCCCGCGCTCGGCGAGCTCGGTCGCGCAGGTCAGCCCACTGATGCCCGCTCCGATGACGGCGATTCTTGGTGGTACTTCGTTCGTCGGCATCCGAGGCGTGTGTAGGGTCGAAGCAGGCAGTGCCAAGCGGCGACATCACGGGAACCGCCTGCCGATGGAAAGGAGCGAGCGGCATCTGGGAGACAGAGAGCGTAAATGTACGATAGACTCGCGACGGTTTTGGGGACGCTCGCCATGCAAATTGATCGTAGCCAGGTTGACCGGAAGTTTCGGCGGCGCTGGGCGTTGGCAAGCACAGTCGGCTGGTTCGTAGGGTTCCTGGTGGGCTTCGTCGCGGCTGGTAGCTTGGAGCCTCTCGTTGGCTTCGGACCGCTTCAAGGCTTACTTGCGTATTTCATCTTGGGAGTCTGTACCGGGGCCGGGGTTGGCCTCATGCAATGGCTGGTCCTGAGGCGGCGGGTTTTCAGAAGCGGCTGGTGGATACTGGCAGGCACCGTAGGCGTGGGCGTAGCCGGGGGTGCGGGCTACGGCGCCGCGGTCTTGGCCTTTGGCTATTCCGAAGGCCTGGAAGATCTCGGGAGCTTCGCTGCCGTATGGGGTTGGACGGCGGCAGCGGCCTTGGGTGGAGCCCTGACGGGCATCTTACAATGGTGTGTTTTGCGGAGACATGTTCGGCGAGCGGGCTGGTGGCTGTCGGCCAGCACCTTGGGCTGGGCGGTCAGCATGGCGGTGGCGGGAACGATCTGGTTGGTGGGATATCAAGGCGTGACCGAGCCTCCGCAGATCCTCTACAGCGCGCTGTTGCTCCTGGGAGGGCTTGTTGCGGGCGGGATCGTGCTGGGCGCTGTCACGGGCGCAGCCTTGGTCTGGCTGTTGATGCAGCCCGTGCCGCCCGTTCCATCATCGATCGACGGGTGCGACTGAGCGGGACGTTGCGGTTGGTTGTCTAGCCTACTCCGCAATCACGACGGGCACGCCCGGCGTGCAACCACCGATCGAGTAATTCGGCCCAACATTCTCGTAGCCATATCGCGGCCAGAGGAACCTTGCATCGTCCGTGATCAGCGGTGAGTTGTACGCGTCGTTGAAGAGGAGATTTGGATCGCCGCCCTGGCCGTCCCAGTCGGTGCACCAGACACCGGTCGCTTCGGACAAGCCCACGTAGAACGAGCTCGCCGGATCGACCGTCGAGTACAAGGCATCGATTTGCGCGTCGGATGCGTTGAGCAAGCGGGTAACCGACTCCGTGAAGCCGCCAACCCCGCCGAGTCGGTTAATGGCGATGGTTCGGCGAGCGCCTAGCGCTTCGAGCGGCGTGACGCGCAGCGGATCGGCCCAACCGCCAACCGACACCAATCCGCTGCTGAGCGGAACGCCCGGGCTGAATCCGGGCTCGGCGGGCGATGATGACAGGACCTCTCGCCAGGTCGCGGACCCGAGCGGCACGAATTGCTCACTACTCAGATCGGTAAATCGGCGATCGAGGTTTCGCTCCATGCGGCGAAGCTCCCGCGCTTGCCCCCAGTAGCCGACGCCAATGTCGTCGAAGTTGGGCTCGAACTCGATCGGCTCGGCCGCTATCCACGCCGCACGGGCTTCTTCCCACGCGACGATCGCATCGCCTGTGAGCACGCCGGTGACTCCGAACGACGGCATATACCCACCCACCGGGTCATCAGCGCGGTTCCGTCCGCCGACCTCCGCAAAAGCTTCACGGTAGGCATTGAACAAGTCGGAGAACGTCTCCCCGCAAGTGCGTCCCTCGGTGCCGGGAAGCTCGGCAACCTCTTCCCAGGTCAACCCGATCCCAGGCCTGGCACAAGCGTTGAGCCAGGCGGACACGCCGCCACGATCGGCTGGTCCGTAGCCTGCATAGAACGAACCGTAGACACCGACCAACGTGGCGAACGCATCGAAGTTGATCACCGATGTCCGCAAGAACACCCTGGGATCATCGACGATGAATTGGAGCCCCTTCTGCAGTCCGTCGATGATATCGGTTAAGTGGAACACGGGGTTGGGAGAGTTCGCGAACAACTCGATTAGCTCGGGGTTGATCAGCGGACCCAGGTCTCGCAGAAGTCGGATCAGGGCAGCGACGCCCTCTTCGGGATCCGACTTGAGCGACTTTTCGATACCTTCGGCTTGTATGCGTGCGATCAAGGCGTTGATCGTTGCCACGTCCTCGAACAGGCCGGTGTC
>CAMYJN010000465.1 GCA_947258625.1 uncultured Polyangiaceae bacterium
GGACAAAGCGATCGCAAAGTCCGAATGCGCCAGTGCCAGCGTCAGCATCAGCGTCAGCGTCAGTGTCAGCGCCAGTGCCAGTGCCAGCGTCAGCGCCAGTGTCAGCGCCAGTGTCAGTGCCAGTGCCAGTGTCAGTGTCAGTGCCGGTGCCAGTGCCAGCGTCAGCGCCAGTGTCAGCGCCAGTGTCAGTGCCAGCGTGAGTGCCAGTGCCAGTGTCGGCGTCAGCGCCCCGCGTTCAGCCCGCGCAGCCGTCGCCTGGGATACCCCGGCACTCCTCGAAGTCCGCAATGCAGCCCGCGCCGTTTAGACAGTCGAGGCATAGGATACTGCAGGTGTTGGTCTGGCATTTGAACCGGCACGGGGTCAGCCCGCAGCTCTCCAGGTTGCCGTAGCAGTCGGCACAGTCCGTCGAGATGCCCGGGACGCGCGCGGCGACGCAGACATCGACGCACTGTCCGTACGCCTCGCTGTCACCGATGCTGGCGGCGCAAACGATCAGACCACAATTCCGAGCGATATTGCGAATGGTGTCGCTGGCGCCTTCGATCGCGTCGAGATCGGTTCCGTTGTCACAGGCGCCCTTGGGCGCGGCACCGCCTGCACCGCCTGCGCCGCCGCCTGCGCCGCCCGCGCCGCCCGCGGCACCGGTACCGCCGATGCTCCCAATTGGAACCCTATTGCTGCCGGTGCTGACGGTGGGCGGGGGATCGTCACCGCAGCCGAGCAGGACGAGAGCGAAGAGAAGAAGCCATTTCATGGGGATGAGATTGAGCCCAAGCCCGAGTATCGTCAACGAACAGGCCGCTCCGTCCTGCCGACGCCGCGCAGCGCGCCGGGACGTCGCGCCTCGCCCTCAGAAACCCATGATTTTGGCGGTCGCGTAGCGCATGACTTCCGTCGCACCGCCGCCGATCCGGAAGAGGCGAGCGTCTCGCCAGGCGCGGGCGACCCAGAGGTCTTCTAGGTAACCCATGCCGCCGTGGAACTGCATGCATTGGTCCATGATCTCCGCGGTCACGTCGCCCACGTAGGCCTTCGACATCGATACGATTCGCGTGGTCTCCATCGAGAGCATGCCCTTCTTCACGAACTTGTCGTCGTTGTACGCAGCGCAGGCATTGTAGGTCAGCGCCTTGGCCGCCTCGTACTTCGTGTACAGGTCGACGAACTTTTGCTGCCAGTATTCCCGCTTGATCAAGGGCTTTCCAAACGCGACGCGTTCCCGACCAAATTGCACCGAGCGATCGAGCGCCAGCTTCGAGCCTTCCAGACCGCTCACGCATCCAACGAGGCGTTCCGACTGGAAGTTCTGCATCAGATAGACAAAGCCCATTCCCTCCTGTCCGACGAGGTAGCGCTTGGGAACGCGAACATCTTCGAAAAACAGCTCGGCCGTATCGCTCGACCAATTCCCCGCTTTCTCGAGCTTCTTCGACACGCTAAAACCCTTCACGTCCGTCGGGCAAACGATGACCGAAATGCCGGCGTGACCCGCGTCGGGGTCGGTCTTGACCATCAAGGTGATGAAGTCCGCTCGCGTGCCATTGGTGATGTATGTCTTCGAGCCGTTGATGACATACTCGTCGCCCACCGCTCGCGCAGTAGTTCGAAGTCCTGCGACGTCGGAACCCGCACCCGGTTCGCTTACGCCCAGCGCGGCGACCTTGTCGCCACGAATCGCCGGCGCCAAGAACTCGTCTTTCACTTCGCGGGAACCCAGGTCGGCGATGACCGGCGTTGCCATGTCGGCCTGCACCAGCAAGCCCATGGTCACACCCGCAGAGCCGCAGCGCGCGAGCTCCTCGGACTTCACCACGCTCATCCAGAAGTCTCCGCCGCTTCCGCCGACGTCCTCTGGGTAGTGGGCGCCGAGGATCCCGAGCTCGCCGGCCCTCTTGAACACCGAATTGGGGAAGAGCTTCTCCTTCTCCCAGCTGTCGACATTGGGTACGAGCTCGTTCTCGACGAAGGTCCGAACTTGCTGACGGAAAATCTGATGTTCTTCCTGAAAGGGCTGGAATGTAGACGACATGGCTCTCGCTCCAAAAAATGAATGAACGTTCATTTAGTAGCCGGAGCCCAGCATTTTGGCAAGTCCCCGGCGGTGCCCGGGTTTACTACTGGTTCGGCGGCTCGATCGGCTGACCGCTCGGCTCGAGGACCACGGCGTCCATCCGCTCCGGGAAGGTCTCTGGCTGTAGCTCGGCCCGCAGATCGCTGATCGCCTTGGTGAGCGCCGCCTCGCGATCGTCGCGCCAGATCTTCCTTCGAATCGAAGCGCTGGCCTGCTCGAGGGTTTGTATCCTCTCAGGTCGGATGCTCGTCAGCTCGAGAATGCTCCACTTCCCGTCCCCGAGATCGAGCGGCTTGCTCAGGTCCCGCGTCTTCGCGAGCTCGAATGCCGCCTTTGCAAGCGTAGCGTCGATCCCTGCTCCATCGGGCTTGCCCACCAGGGCCCCGTCGGCGGTGAAGTAGAGCAGGTCGCCTCCGCGCAGCTTCGTTTCGGTATCGAGACTACGTTCCTTTGCAATCGCTAGGAATGCTGGTCCTTCGCCCGATTCGAGCTGCCGACGAATGTCCGCGGCTTCTTTTTGACTCGCCACGAGGATGTGACGCGCGCGCCGCATCTCCGGTCGACGAAACTCCTTCGAATGCTCTTCGTAGTACTTCGTGACGGCTTCGTCGGGCACACTCTCGGGCGTCGTGGCTTCTTCGAACTCTTTGCGGACGTAGAGCTGGACGAGTGTCTGATCGAGAAACTGCCGGACGAGCGGGTCATTCGCATACCCGAGCTTCTCAGCGCCTTGATAAAACAATTCGTTCTTGACCTGGTCATCGGCGAGCTCTCGGAGCATTGCCGAATCGGCAAAGCGCCCGCGCGCGTGGACCGAGCGTGCGTTGATCGAGTCCTCGAGCTCACCGACCGTAATCGTTTCGGTGCCGACGGTGGCAACGACTTTCGCACGTCGCGCTTCCTCCGGGTTCGGTGGCGCGTCCTCGGCGAGCGCCTGCACTGTGACGAGCGCCCCTAGAGCTAAAAAGGCAAGGCTAATCCGTCGCATCGACCGGCAGCGTTTCACGAGCCCTGCAGCCGGTCAAGGACGGTGCTCGGCAAAAAAATCAGTGAGCTCCGCAGCGAGCATTTGCGGCTCGAACCAGTGAATCATGTGCCCCACATCGGGGATTTCGACGAAGCGATGCTGCTTGATTTTCGAAATGCGAT
>CAMYJN010000466.1 GCA_947258625.1 uncultured Polyangiaceae bacterium
TAGCCCGGAACCACCATGCCGCCTGCCGCGAGCCCGAAGAGCTCACCGTAAAGAAGGCTGGCGGCGAGGCCGAGCCCGATCGACAGGGTCAACAACTCAATTTCTGGCATGATCCATTCCTCGGTTGGCGAAGTACTCGGCGAGCGCCAATCCCGGCCCAGCGATGTTCCCCAGACCCATCACCAGGGCGGAGGTCTCTGCAAGGCCAAGCAGAATCTCGAAAACATCGGCCGGATGCGTCTGATCGACGAAAACCAAACGCGTCGGGTCGAGCCCGCTCCTCACCGCAGCGCGGGCGAAGATGTATTGCCCGCTTCCGAGCAGCACGACCTCGTCTGCCTGCGGCCATCGCCCGTACGACTCGGCGAGCTGCTCGGAGCGATCGGCGCGGTCCGACCGGCAATTGAACACCGCGATGCGCTTATTGAGCCTGCGGTGCCGGCGCAGCGCCTGCTCCCAAATATAGCGTGTGGAGGTTGGGTCGTTCGCGGCGAACCCGTTCACGAAGACGATGTGCCGACCGAAGAATTCGACCTGGGATTCGGTCATCGCTCCAGGGTCTGGCTTGGCTCTCCACATGCCGCGAAGAGCGGTGTCGATGTCGACCCCCACCTCCTCGCACACGGCAAGGGCGAGCTCGATGTTGTCTCGATGCTCCAGATACGGGAACGCGGAGACATCTTCGGCTGTGAGCGGGCGGCTGATGTCTCGAGCGGCGTGGAAGCGTGAGCCGCGTTCCACGGCGACCTCCTCGAAGAAGGGCCGATGATGCTCCTCGGCGGTCAGGAAGACGCCGTTGATGGGAACCGTCGCGGCTAACGCACGAGCGACATCGTCCTCGGTGGGTCCCATCACATCGAGGTGATCGGGCCGCGCATTCGTAATGACTCCATGCGTGGCGCGAACGAGCTTCGACTCGGAAAGCCATTGAAGTTGCGGTTGAAGCGCCATGCACTCTACGACGAGCGCTTCGGCCCGCTGGGCCGCTGCCATGGTGACCGCCTGTTTTTGCTCGATCACATTTGCGCCACCGGGTCGGTAGACCGGTACCTCGCGGCCGTTCGGCAAGATAAACCGCGGGACGGTTCCGGTGGTTTTGACCACACAACGGACGCCCGCCTCGCGAAGACCGGCGCCGATCAACCGGGTCACGCTGGTTTTGCCACGCGTGCCGTTCACGTGAATGCGAATCGGAATCCGCTTGAGCCGCATCCGGTGGAGGATCAGCTCGAGCACGCCCAAGACGATGAGCAGCCCGCAGGCCGCAAGTAGAATCAGAATCTCGATAGACACTCGACTCGCCCCCGACTGAATCGAAAGGCCCCCTGACGCCTGCCTCTTTATCAGCTGGTGCACCCGCAGCAAGTCCGCCGATCTGCGGCATGGGAGCGCATCGCCGCCGCCTCTGAGCGTGTCCTTGCTGGGCCAAACGCTGGTTCTACGTAAACCCAAAGGATGAATGACAATGTAATTAACTGTCGAGATTCCTGGACGAATACACCCCTTAGGGGTAACAAAATTCCAACGGGTAAAGAAACGCTACGGGCCGGATGGCAAAAGGGGTCATTGGGGAGCCGTTGGGCGGGCCGCGTCGGGGGGATGTCGGCCCGTCCAACTCCGGCTCGACCGAAGCCAGCCGGCGTACCGCGTGACCCACGGCGACTCGCGATCCTCTAGACCGCACCGGTCGCTTCGAGGTGTTGGCAGGTCCGTTCGATGCCTTCTTCGACGGAGACGGCTGGGTTGTACCCAAGCTCTCTGCGCGCCTTCTCGATGCTGAAATAGTGGTGGGTGCACATGTATCGGATCGCGAATCGGGTGAGGCCGTCCTCTGCGTTGAGCGTACCGCCCTTGAGCGTGTCGATGCCTTCTTTGACTGCTGCAATCGCGTAGACGAGCGACTTGGGGGCCTTGTACTTCACAGGAGGAAAGCCCAGACGCGCGGCGACCTTACGGATGAAATCCCAGAACGGCATCGGCTCGCCGTTGGTGATGAAGTAGGCCTGGCCAGCGGCAACGCTTTTCAAGCCGTCTTTGGCTAGCGCTTCATCGGCGAGCAGGACCGCATCGGTCATGTTGGTCACATAGGTGTAGTCCGAAAGCCAAACGCCGCGCCCAATCTGGACGCGCAATTGCCCGTTGCGGCCCTTTGCCAAGAGCGTCGGCATGAAGCGATTGTCGCCAGGGCCGAAGACCACGTGAGGACGTAAGGCACAAGTCGCCATGCCGCCCTTCCCGTTCTCGGCGAGCACCAACTTCTCCGCCGCAATCTTGCTGTCTGCATAGGGCGCTTGGGAAACCGATGAGTAGGGAAGACTCTCGTCCCCGTTCTCGATGTCCTTGCCCTCGTAGACTACACTCCCGGAGCTGATGTAAACGAAGCGCGGAACCCCGTTTTGCTGCGCTGCCTCGAGCATGCTCTGGGTGCCGCCAAGGTTCACCGCCCAGACCACGTCTTGCTTGTTCTGCTTCGTGTGAACTATCGAAGCGTTGTGGATGACCGTGTCAACGCCGCGGCAAGCTTCGATGACCGCTGCCTCGTCGGTGATGTCGACGCGACGATAGTCGACGCCTTCGACGGGACATTCAGGCGCCAAATCGAGAACGATGACCCTGTCACCACGAGCCATGAGCGCGCGGGCGATGGCCGCCCCTACGAAGCCGGAGCCCCCCGTTACCAAGCTGACTGTCATGGCCTACTCCACGGTGCCGAAGATGATGTCGGGCAAGGGCGTGATCGATGCATAGTTGCCGGAGAGCATGCTGTGATGGTGCCGATCGTGCTTTGCAGCGAGAACACCCAAAGTCTTGAAGGGGAAGTGCGGCACGTCGATGCCGGCGTGATTGAGGATGTTGAGCGCGGTGTACGCCGTGAAGAGCGCGCCTAGCGTGTAGATGTGGACGCCGCCAACCAAGGCCACCGAGCCAAAGAAGAGCCCGAGCCCGAGGACGGTCTCGACCGGGTGCAGCAAGAGGCTGTCGATCTGTCTTGGATTCCTCGCGGCATGATGGACCGAGTGGACCTCCCGGAGAAGCTTCCATTCGTGGAAGGGGTAGCGATGCATGAAGTAATAGCCGAAGTCGTAGATCAGGACGACAGTGACGGCCTCGAGCGCGTAGCGCCAGGCCGGCGCCGCATGGTCGTAGTAGAGGTAGTCGCCAAGGCCGAACATCACCGAGAAGATCAGCGTGACCGACACGGTGATGTTGAG
>CAMYJN010000467.1 GCA_947258625.1 uncultured Polyangiaceae bacterium
CATTCAAAGCACCCCAGAGGGCGCGGAGTCGAACTACCAGACCTTCGGGGCCATCCTTCCGCAAGGATTCGCTCGCAAGACGGTATGCGAGAAGCTTCATCAGAAGGGCGTCGAAGCCGGCCTCCTCTCATTTGCGATTCACAAGCTCGGCAGCTTTGCCGGGAGCGACGCATCGCTGCCGATCGCCGAGCACGTCGCGACGCGCGGCATCGCGCTTCCGCTTTATCCGCAGATGCGGAACACACAAGTCGAGGAAGTCGTCCATGCCCTTCTTGGAGTGCTCGATGCGTGACGACTTGGTTCTCGAGGTCAGCGGCCTTTACAAGACCTTCCACATCGGCTTTTTCCGTAAGCGCGTGGACGCGGTGCGCGGGACGAGCTTCTCGGTGAAGCGCGGCGAGATCTTCGGCCTGCTCGGGCCCAATGGCGCGGGCAAGACGACTACCATCAAGTCGATTCTTCGTCTGATTTTTCCAACCAAAGGCGAGATCCGAATTTTTGGGCGCCCGTCCGGCGACCGTGAGGCGGCGATGCGCGTGGGCTACATGCCGGAAAACCCGTACGTCTATCAATACCTCAAGCCGATCGAGTTCCTGGACCTGTGCGGTCGGCTCGTCGGCCTTACGAAGCGCGAACGCCGCGCGCGCTCCGAAGAGATGATCGACAAGGTCGGCCTCCGGCACGCTGCGGATCGGCCGATCGGCAAGTTCTCGAAGGGCATGATGCAACGAATCGGGCTTGCGCAGTCGCTCTTGCACGATCCGGAGCTCTTGGTGCTCGATGAGCCGATGAGCGGGCTCGACCCGATCGGCCGCAAAGAGGTGCGCGACCTCCTACTCGAACAGCGCGAGCGCGGAAAAACGCTCCTGTTCACCAGCCACATTCTGAGCGACGTCGAGCTCCTGTGCGACCGCGTCGTGATCATGCAGCAGGGCGAAATCACGTCGGAGGGCCAGGTGCACGACCTGCTCGAGTCCGCCGGCCGACGCGTCGAAATTCGGCTGAGTCGCGCTTCTCAGAAGCTCAGAGATTCGCTCGCGTCGCGTGGGACGATCGTCGATGGCGGCGCTGGCCATTTCACGCTTCAGGTCGACGGCCAGCAGGCAGTCGACGAAGTCCTCCGAATCTCTAGCGCCGCGGGGGCCCGGCTCGACGCGATGATCCCGGAGCGGGAGTCGCTCGAGAACCTGTTCCTGAAAGGCGCGGCCGGCTGAGCTCCCCACTTGCTCCGAAGTCGATGTTCCCTAGAACCGGTCCATGACTGCCAAAAGGGTTTCACCGCTCGAGGCCGCCGCGCTCCTCGAGGACGAAGGCTACGCCTACCTCGACGTCCGCTCGATTCCCGAATTCGACGAAGGCCATGCGGTCGGCGCGTACAACATCCCTCTGCTGCACGCGACGCCGTCGGGCATGCGCCCAAACGGAGACTTCATGTCGGTGGTTGCAGCGGCGTTTCCAAAAAGCAGCAAGCTGGTGGTCGGCTGTCGGTCGGGCAACCGCTCGCTGCGGGCGGCCGAGGCCTTGCTCGCCGCCGGTTTCGAGCATGTCGTCGACCAGCGGGCCGGGCACGAAGGCGCGCGGGACGCGTTCGGCCAGCTCCAGGAACCGGGCTGGCACGCCGCCGGCCTGGAGGTCGAACGCGGCGCTGAACCGGAGCGCACCTACCAGGCTTTGCTGGCGCGCCGCAACGGCTAGCCGAACATGCTCGCCCAGATCAGGCCCGGGAGCCTCGCAAGAGACGGGTCGGCGTTGAAGTACGTGAGCTTCGGGCCGACCGCGAGCGCCCTATCGTTGTCGACGAACCACGCGGGCCTCGGGAACACGCGGAACGGGCCCCGGAGCACCGACTTCTGCGGACGGTCGAACATGAAGGTGTTGTGTACGACGCCTTTTCCCGATCGAATGTCTCTGCGCTCGTGCCCCGGGAACGCGCCCCAGGTGTGCGTTGCCAAGCCGAAGACGAGGCCGGACCAAAGGTTGACGGCGATGGCGCCGTAGCGAAGGTTGGCAATCGCACGTTCAACCGCCTCAGCGACCGCTGGGTCCTTGAGCGACTTCGGATGGACGAGGATGCTGCAAGCAAGCGTCCCCCAAACGCGCTCGTTGCAGAACTCGACTGCTTCATCGATGTACTCGACGATCGACGAGGCTGGGAGCGCAACCTCGCTGGTCTGTCCGCACCAAGACTCGGTGTTGAAGCAGATGTCGTCGATTTGGCTCGGGTCGAGGTGATGGATCAGCGTCCAGGGTACCTGGCCCCCACCCTTGGCGCCGAACAGCTCGGCGTCCGGGTGATGCTCGACGAACATCGCCTGACGCTCTTTGGCGCCGGGGTAGTAGGGCTTCCGATCGGCGGCGTTTCTAAACGCTTTACGAAGCGAGTCGAGCAGCGCTTCACGTTTGTTCCATTGCTCGTGCTGAACGATCACACGCGTCGCAAAACAGTTGAAGCCTGCGTTGTCGACTACGGTCGATGCGATGTTCACGCCATGGAAGTCGAGGTCCTTCAGCGACCAGGGGCCGGGGACGATGATGACCGGGCTCACGTTGCCAAGCTCACAGGTGAGTCGCTTCGGATTGCGGGCTTCGTCGGCGGCTTTTCTGCGAGCGCCTTCTTCGCCGACGCCAAAGACAATCGCGTCGTGGGTCTTGTCCGAACCGGTCACGTGGATGTCCGCGACCAGACGGTGCATGCACAGGTAGTCTCCCTCGGCCGCGCCCCCGTAAACCAGGCGAAAAAAGCCTCGCTCGCGGAGCGGTTCGAACATTTCGTCGATCAGCGGGCCGAGGTACTCGTTGACCGGATTCATCTTCAAAACGACGACCTGGCCCTCGACGAAGAGCTTGTAGAGCGCGTCCATGGGCCCGATGGACGAGACGTTGCCTGCACCGAGCACCAGGGCCAGCTTCCCTTTGGGTGACTTCTCCCGGTAGAACGACGCCTGGTTCTCGCTCAGTTCTTCGAGGTGGACCCCGGGCTGCATCCAGACTTCGCCGGTGAAGCCTTGAAAGAGCAGGCCATCGAATCCATCGGCTGGGAACACCGGAGCCACCACTTGGCCATCTGGGCGGACAAACGCGCCGGCTGGGAGCTGGGGAACGCCGTGGTCCTGAATGTCGCGGAGTGAACCAATCAGGAGAGTGATGTTCTTGACGACGGGCGAAGGGCCGACCAGCCACTCCTCACCCTCTTCGGCTCCGCCA
>CAMYJN010000468.1 GCA_947258625.1 uncultured Polyangiaceae bacterium
TTTCGCGGCCCTCTCGAATGGATCGAGGAACAGGGCTGTCGCGATGCCGACGCGTTCAAGCAGCTGGTGCGAAACAATCCCGATGCACTCGGTGAATGTCTAGAGCGGATACGGATTCATCGAGTGAGTGCCGGCGCCGTTTCGCTGGTCGGCGCGTCTAGCGAAGAAGAGTGCATTCGTCGGTCTCGAGAGTTGTTGACCGCCGAGTCGAAGGCCGACTTTCTCCGCATCTTGATGGCAGCCTTCCGAAACGAGCACGACGTCCATCTGGAAACCGCGATCATGACTTGCTCGCGCGAGCCAAGGGATGTTCGCGCGCACTGGCGGTTTGTCGAAGACGAAAACAGCCACTTCGGGCGAGCACTCGTTTCAGTGACTGACATGACCGCCGAGCACGAGCTCGAGCAACGGCTCGTGCTGGCAGAGCGCATGTCGGCAATTGGGACGCTGACCGCCAGCATCATTCACGAGGTCAAAAATCCGCTCACATTCGTGTGGAATCATTTGCGTTCGCTCCGAGATCTGGCGGAGCCCGTTTCTCCCGAAGCCTCGGAGTTGATCCGCGAGGCCTACGAAGGCTCGGAGCGAATTCGCATCATCGCAAATGAAATCACGTACTTATCGCACAGCGGCGAAGGCGTCGAAACCGAGACGGTCAAGCTGCAGCAGGTGCTCGATTCCGCGATTCGGATGGCCCAGCCCGAGATTCAACACCGAGCGACGGTCGTCCGGGAATACGAAGCAGGCAGCCTTTATATACGAGGGCCGAGGACCCGCCTTGGTCAGCTGTTCCTGAATCTGATCGTCAATGCGGCGCAGGCCATCGAGCCTGGGGACCGTTCCCAAAACGCGATCACGATCCGGGTTCGGAGCACCGAAGAAGATCGCGTCTGCGTGGAGGTGCAGGACACGGGCCCCGGGATTCCTTCACAATTGCTGCGGAGGATTTTCGATCCTTTCGTGACGACGAAGCCCGCGGGACGCGGAACCGGTCTCGGCCTCTCGATCTGTCGCCGCATCGCGCATTCTCTCGAAGGGACGATCGAGATTCAAAGTCACCCCGGCCAAGGCACCGTCGCTCGTGTCGTCTTGCCCAAGGCGCCGCGTGCGCGACGCCCGCTTTCGATGCCGCCGACATCGATGAGCGCGGTCCGGCGCGCCACGCGGGGAAAGCTTTCGCTCCTGGTCGTCGACGACGAGCCGGTGATCGCCCGGCTGATCCAGAAGGCACTGGTCAAACACGATGTGACGACCGCCAACGACGGCCGCGAGGCGGTCGCCTTGATGGGGCAGCACGCCTACGACGTAATTCTCTGTGACCTGATCATGCCGGAGATGACGGGGATGGATGTCTATCGGGCGGCCCTGCAACGGGCGACACCGGTCCATGACCGAATCGTCTTCATGACGGGTGGCGCCTTCACTCAGCGAGCCAGGGATTTCCTTCAGAGCGTTCCAAACCTCCGAATTGAAAAGCCTTTTGACCTAAGTCATCTCGAGCGTACGATCTACGAAGCCGCGGATATCGTCGACCCTCGATGAAAGAGAGCCCGGCCCGCGCCGAAGGGCTAAGAGGGGACTCATGGGCGGCAAGCGAATGATCGTGATCGGACTCGACTGCGCGCCGCCACGCTTGGTGTTCGATCGCTACCGCAATGGCATGCCAAATCTCGCTGCGCTCATGGACCGCGGGACGTGGGGAAACCTTCGGAGCTCCGAGCCGCCGATCACGGTGCCTGCGTGGACCTGCATGCTCTCGGGACGCGATGCCGGGGAGTTGGGCTTGTATGGATTTCGAAACCGGGTTCCTCACGAGACGCGATTGCGTTTGGCTAATGGCAACGACGTCCGCGTCAAACGCGTGTGGGACTGGCTGGGGGAGCAAGGATATCGAGTTGCCGCGCTCTTCGTTCCGCTGACCTCGCCTCCTACGCCGGTGCGCGGTCAGATGGTGTCCGGCTTCATGTGGCCCGGGGGCGATTCGCCCTGGTGCTTTCCGCGCGAGCTCGAGGGCGAGCTGACCGACTGCGTAGGTCCGTACCGCGCAGACGTCGAAGACTTTCGCTCCGACGAGCTCGACCGGATCTACCGGGACATCGTCACGATGACCGATCAACACTTCGAGATTGCGGAGCAGGTCTGGAATCGCAAACAACCGGACTTCATGATGATTGTGGAGATCGGTGTCGATCGTTTCCACCACGCATTTTGGCGTCACATCGACCCCGAGCACCCGAGGCATGCAGACGTGAACCCATGGAAGAACCGCGGGCGCGAGTACTACCAGTTGTTGGACGCGCGAATCGGACGGCTGTGCGCCGCGGCCGGCGAGGACACCGCGATCATGGTCGTGAGTGACCACGGCGCGCGGGCGATGCACGGCGGCTTCTGCATCAATGAATGGCTGATTCAGAAGGGATACTTGAGCCTCCGAGAGACGCCGGCTGCGCCGGGCCCCTTGGATCATGCGCTCGTCGATTGGCCACGGACGACGGCCTGGGCGGAGGGCGGCTACTACGCGAGGATCTTTCTCAACCTTGCCGGGCGTGAACCCGCTGGCGCCGTGGCCCCTGACCGTGTCCGCGGAGTACGCGATGAGCTACGCCGAGAGCTCGAGTACGCCCGCAACGATCGAGGTGAGCGTGTTCCCGTCTTGGTCCGCGCTCCTGAAGAATACTATCGCCAAGCCCGCGGCTTCCCGCCCGACCTGATGGTCTACTTCGACGAACTGAAGCTACGCGCGATCGGATCGGTCGGAACGGGCCGCCTGGTGGTGGAAGCAAACGACAGCGGCCCCGATGGCTGCAACCACGACTGGGACGGTATTTTAATCATGGGCGGGGGCGGCGTGCCGGTGCGAGGACGTATCGAGGGCGCCGAGATCTACGATGTGACGCCAACTATCTTGGGGGCGTTTGGGCTTGCACGGCCTCCGGGGATTCTGGGCCGGGACTGGACGCTGTGACGGGGACCGTGCCAGTTTTGGTTACACCGCCCGCCCGCCCCCACCCGTAGTCCTCCCTGCCGCGGCATACGCTTCGCTTTGCCTTGGCGGCGCGTTGCGCCGGGCTTCGCCCTTCGGGCTCGCGCTGCCGCGCATGGGCCAGTGCCAGCGCCAGTGCCCGCGGGTGGTGCCAGAACCGGTGTCACGCGCTAAGGTCCCGCGATGGCGGCGGGGGCGTTGGTGTTGGGCTTGGACGGGC
>CAMYJN010000469.1 GCA_947258625.1 uncultured Polyangiaceae bacterium
AATGCTCCCCCCGTTGATCGTTTGGCGCACTCTAGACCGACCGGTCCAGTCAATTCAAGAACGTTCCGACAGGAGCTCGGTGCGGTCTTTCGCCGAGTCGACCATGGTTCGTGTCACTGAATCGGTGCGGTTAGCCGTGCCAGACGCACGGCGAGCTTGAACCAGAAGGACCGGTTCTCGTAGTCGCCGGGCTGCATCTCCACCGACTTCTCGAAGTCGGCGAGGAACATCTGCTCGACTTCCGCCGCAAATGCGGGATTGGCGACCACTGCCATGACCTCGAAGTTGAGCCGGAAGGAGCGGTTGTCGAAGTTGGCGGTGCCCACCGCCGCAATC
This sequence comes from uncultured Polyangiaceae bacterium, assembly GCA_947258625.1. Taxonomy (GTDB): domain Bacteria; phylum Myxococcota_A; class Polyangia; order Polyangiales; family Houyiibacteriaceae; genus SG8-38. Next base: position 337 of record CAMYJN010000469.1, read on the forward strand.
TCGTCGTCGATGAGAACGACCTTTTGATGAAGAAAGCCGTCCATGTAGCGGAAAAATCGGATGCCCGTTCCGGCGGCCTCTTCGAAATAGGAGAACGCCGCCAAGTACACGAGCAGGTGATCGGCCTTGTTGGGAATGAGGATCCGGACGTCGACTCCGCGTAAGGCTGCGAGATGGAGCGCGTTCATGATTGATTCGTCCGGAACGAAATACGGGCTCGCGATCCAGAGACGCTCTTGCGCCGCGTTGATGCCGGTCAAGAACATCAGCGTGGCGTTCTCCAATCGGTCGGCGGGACCAGTGGGATAGATCAACACGTCTGCGCCTTGATCGGTCACGATGTGCGGTTCCCAATGAAACTCGGGTGTCTTTTCGCTGGCCCAGTACCAGTCTTCGAGGAAGGACAGCTGCACCGACATCACGGACGGCCCGGTGATCTTGACGTGGGTGTCCCGCCAATGGCCGAACTCGGGGTCCCTTCCCATGTATTCGTCGCCGACGTTGTGACCGCCGACCCATGCGATCTTGCCGTCCACGACCACGATCTTGCGATGGTTGCGGAAGTTGATCTGAAAACGGTTGCCGGGCCCCTTCCGAGTGTGAAAGTCGAGGATTTCGACGCCCGCCTCGCGGAGCTCGTTCACGTAGCTCTTCGTCAGCGTATTGCTGCCGATCTCATCGTAGAGGACATGCACCTGGACGCCGGCGCGCGCGCGCTCGAGTAGAGCGGATTTGAGCTCCCGGCCAAGCTCGTCGTCCTTGATGATGAAGAACTGCACTAGGACGTATTTCTCGGCCTTGGAAATTCCCTCGAAGATGCTGCCGAAGGTCGCGTCCCCGTCTACCAGGAGCTCGATCTCGTTGCCCCGGAGATACGGGATCTTGGCGAGGTTCTCGCTCGTCCTGCTCGCGCTCACATCTTCAGAGCGCGTGGAACGCAGATGGCGCGTGTTCTCGTCGGCCAGCTTGGCGATGTGCTGGATCTCTTGATCGCCTTCTTGCCGCGCCGTCACATAGCCTTCGAACCTGCTGCGTCCGAGAACCCAGTATGCGGGCACCGCAAGGTAGGGAAAGGCATTGAGCGACACCGCCCAGGCCACGGCTCCCTGTGCGGTCCGCGTGCTCATCACAGCGTCGATCGACGAGATGAAACCGACCACATGAAAAATGATGATCACCCAAGTCACGATCCGCCACCGTCCCTTCTTCTTGATGCCTAGCACGCCGGACTCGCAATCCGGATCGCGGACCTGACTTCTTTCATTCCGTGGGTCATGGCTTGCGTCCGAGTAACGGATGTAGACGCCGTGCTGGTCAGCGTGCAACGAGAAACGTCAGGCATAGTTTTTGCGGAAATTGCATAGGACGTTTGCTTCAGGCCCCAGACCGCAATCCGCGGCTCAGTGCCTGAAGGACTGGATGCGCGGACCCAGGTCGACGCCTAACCGAAAGGCCGGGACGAGGGTCCACAGCACGAACTGGGACGACCTGAGCGGTCCTCCGGAGAGGTGGGCGAGACCCTCGTATGCGACGGCCCAGCCCATGAAGAAGCGATTGATGTGAAGGTCGACGTTCACGCCGACGCGGCCACCGAGGACCGGTGCAGAAGCGGCATAGGACTCACGGCGGTCGCGATTGATCGATGTACCCGCCGAAAAGCTCGCATGCGGCGTGAACGCCCACGCCATCTTCTCGTTGGCGTGCTTGATGAATCGATACCCATAGCCGACCCGCGCGACCATGAAGTCGGTTCTCCACCCTTCCCGGGTGGAGAATTTCGTGTCGACATCGGTATCCACGCTGTACTGCGCATCGACGATGACGCCATGGTGGGGCTGCTTGGGAAACACGCGCACGCCAATCCCTGGGCCGACGTACATGCTTTGCCTCGAATGAAAGGCATCGATGCCCTCCCTCTCCTCGACCACCGACCACCTCAGCGAGGGCGAGAAGATCACGAAACGAAGCTCGACCGAGGTCCGCTTGGCGTTGGCTCGAGCTGAAGACGCTTCGGCGCCGGATGAGGTCTCTTTCGCTTCGCTTGACGTTTCGTCGGCTTTGGCCGTCGCGGTCAGAGCGAGGAGGCTGCCTGCAAGGGCCAACGTCAGCTTGCGCAGGATTGCAACAGGGCGAGATCTCATGTCGGTCCGCGGCTATTGCTTTGATTGCGGCTTCTTCGGAGCGTGTTTCGGCTTTTCGGCAGCCGGCGGGGTTTCGGCATCCTTGCAGCCTGGGCCCCCGTTGATGTGCACCGCCTCGTGCTTGTAACTCATCTTGTCCTTCTTGACGTGAGCCGCGATGTTGATCCCCAAGCGCCCGAGTGCCCCCCCGATGCCGGCCGAGTCCCCCTCGAGGTGCACGGGCTCCTTTCGCGCTTCGACAATCGCATCGATGCGAAGCTCGCTCTTACGAATGCAGGTGCGCGCGGCCAAGTGGACCATAGGCTTGCCGACCAGGTTGACGAGCCCGTTGGCCCAGGCGATCCGCACCGGTTTCGGCAGCGGTTTGGGCTTGAGCATGTGTCCCTGAACTTCATGGATGTAGATTACCGGCCCTTCGTCCTTTGGCCGGCGCTGGACGGTGATCTTGGCGCTATCGACGTGAAAGACGACGGGCTTCTTGGTGAAGCCAATCGTGAGCGTCGCGTCTTGCACTTCGATCGGTCCTACCTCAATCAACCACTGGGCCTTTTGCGTTTTATCCTTTTCGTGCTTGTCCGTGGGCGGCACCATCGTTCCGTGCCGGACGGTGGGCGGCTGCTGCTTGAGCGCGTTCACGAGTGAGAGCTTCCCGCTCTCGTCACGGTACAACGTGAGCTCGACGCCCTCGATCTTGGCGTTCTTCACTTTGAACTCACCTCGCTTCA
>CAMYJN010000470.1 GCA_947258625.1 uncultured Polyangiaceae bacterium
CAGACTCCCGTACGCAACCGCGCTTGGTTCGCGTGGTTTCTCGCGCTGCCACCGGCCCTATTCGTTCTGGCCTGGGTTGGAGCGGCGGTTTCCCGCCGTCGCGAGCGTCGCGGCACCACTTCGGGCGCCGTTCAGCGACAGCTCATTCGTGACGCCCAGAGCGCTCTTCAAGCTGACGATCCGCGGGCTTTCTACGACCGTATCGTGGCTTCGATCACCCATGCCTTGGATACTCGGCTCGATGAGCCCGTGGCCGGCCTTCCGCACACTCAGCTCCTGGCCCGACTGACTGCCGAAGGGTTCGACGACGACTTGATGCAGCGGCTCGTCAACGAGCTCGAAGGCGCCGACTTCGCACGCTTCGCGGCCTCCGGCGTGAACCGGGATGAAATGGAGCGCTGTCTGAAACGAACCAGCGCGATCATCGAGCGAATCCAACGATCGGGGAGCGCAAGCTGATGCGCATCTGCGTCATCGCCGCTGCGCTCGTCGTCGCGCCGCTCCTGGGCTGCTCCCTGGTGTCCGCGCAACAGGCGTCTCGAGCGACTGGCGGATCCTCGCTGACCGGGATCTTCGAATCGGCCAACGTCGCCGCCTCGAGGGGCGACCATGCGAACGCGATCGCAGGCTACGGTAAGTTAATCGAAGCGGGGGTTCGCGACCCCGACGTCCATTTCAACCTCGCGACCTCGTTCGCCCAATCCGGTGACTATCCGCGTGCCATCCTGAACTACGAGCGAGCGCTCGTGCTGCGCCCAAACGAAAGCAAGGCCTCGGAAAACCTTCGGGATGCTGAGAAGGCCCTCGAGGAGCAACGCGCCGAGCTCGAAGGCGAGGCAACGATTCAACGGAGCAGCTCGATCAGCGACGCGGCGTACGGGAACGTGTCGGAAGACGCCCTCGCGTACGCACTGCTGATTGCCAATCTGGTGTTCTTCACGGCGCTCGCCTGGATCTCGATCGGGCGCCGACGGCATCGCTGGCTCTACCCTCTGCTGCTCGTTTCGGGAGCGTTCCTTTCAATCGCCGCGCTCGGGCTGGCGACCAAGGCAGGATTGCTTCGCGACGGACCGCGAGTCGTGACCCTCGACGATCGACTCATCCTGAGAGAAGGGCCCGACCCGCGAGCCCAGCTTCGCGGCGAGGCACGCGGTGGGGATCGGGGAGAGCTCGTTGATCGGGATCGTGATTTCGTGAAATTGCGAATGGTTAGCGGGTTGGAGGGCTGGACGGCAGCTTCAGGGGTAGGACTGATCGACTCGGACCACGGTCTCCATTGACAAGCCGCGTCAACAGAACGACGATGCGTCCCAAACTGGGGCATGCAGGAGTAATGGAACGATGACCACGGACGCCAAGACCAAGATCCTGGTCGCCGACGATGACTTGGAAATCTTGGCGCTGGTGGCGCGGCATCTGAGCGCGCTTCCAGCGGAGGTCGTCGAAGCCTCGGATGGCGAGGAAGCGCTTCGCCTGGCCCAGCGCGAAAAACCCGATCTCGTCGTGCTCGATGTCATGATGCCGGGCATGAGCGGCTGGGAAGTCTGCCGCGCCATCCGCGAGGACGAGGCTTTGAGCGGGACCGGCGTCATCATGCTCACGGGCATCGGCGAGCGTCTCAATGAAATGACGTCGCCGCTCTACGGAGCCGACGGCTTCCTCGACAAGCCCTTCGAGCTCGACCACCTGAGCGCAAAGGTTCGCGAAGTCCTCGACGACCGGGACTCCGACTGAACTTTGGCCCCGTTGCCGGGGATGCGGTATATGCTACCCGGCTGACGATGTCTTGGAACCCTGCCATCATCATCCTGCTTCCGCTCGTCGGTCTGAGCGTCCTGGTTGGCGGAGGCTGCTCGAAGCAAGCCCAGGATACGCCCGCCACCGAAGAGGAATGGCCGCAGAACGGGCTCACCGAAGCGCAGGCCAACGAGGTCCTCGCACAGGTGGGCGACCGAACGATCACCGTTGGCGAGTTCGCAGACCGCCTCGCATCGCAGTCTCCGTATCTTCGCGCACGCTTCGAGAGCCCGGAACGCCGAAAAGAGTTTCTCGACAACCTCGTGCGCTTCGAGCTTCTCGTCTACGAAGCAAAGCGGCGCGGGTACGCCGACAAGCCGGAAATCAAACGGGCCCGGCGGAACGCCATGATTCAGCGAATGGTGAAGCAGGAAATCGAGGCGCCTCTCGAACGGGTAGAAATCGCCGACGAAGAGATCAAGGCGATCTACGATGCGAATCCAAAGGAGTACAATCGCCCGGCCCAAGCCCGTGCCAGCCACATCTTCATCGCGGACCGCGCCCAGGCTCAGAAGCTTCTGGCGCAAGCCAAAAAGGCCGACCTCGCGGGTTTTCGCAAGATGGCGCGCGAACAGTCCCAAGACGAAAAAACCAAGAGCAGCGGAGGCGACCTGCAGTTCTTCGCGGCGGATGAAGAAGGGCCGCCAGCCAAAGCGATTCGCGATGCCGCGTTCACGATCGAGAAAGTCGGTCTCGTTTATCCCGATCTCATCGAAGACGGGGGCGGTTACCACATCATCATGCTGACCGGGAAGCGAGCGCCGCTGACGCGAACCTACGAGCAGGCCAAACGGGCGATCCGGCACAAGCTCAACCGCGAGCGGAAGGAAGCGGCGGTGGCTGCGCTGACAGAGCGGCTTCGAGAGGACATCGACGTCGAAATCGACTACGAAGCTCTCAAAGCCATCGAAATCGCAACCGAGGATACCCCACAAAGCCCATGATCAGCCGACTCGTCGTCGCCGCGATCGTGCTCCTGCTCACGGCCAACTCGGCGGGCGCCGACGTCATCGAACGCGTGGTGGCGACCGTGAACAACGAGGCGATCTTCCTGAGCGACCTTCGTACGCGTGCGGTTCCCTTTCTTCCACAGGTTGCGGAGGCACCGACGGAAACCGAGCGGGCGTCGCGTCTCAAGGAGCTCTACGATGAGCTGCTCAATTTCCTGATCGATGAACAACTGGTTCGCCAATTAGCGACCAGCAGCGGAATCCGCGTGACCGATGCGGACGTCGACGGCGCCATCGAGAATCTGCGGATGCAGAACAACATGACGGAGGAGCAGTTCCAGCAGGCGCTCGACGCACAGGGCTTCACCATGGCGCAGTACCGAAAAGACCTGAAGCGGCAGCTGATTCGTCTCAAGGTGGTGAACGAGCGCGTCCGCTCGCGGGTAAACG
>CAMYJN010000471.1 GCA_947258625.1 uncultured Polyangiaceae bacterium
TGCAGTGAATCATCCGGGCTTCGAAGTCGCCGACCTTCACGAAGTTGATGTGAATGCCGAGGCCATGGAAGTCCGTGTCCATGCGGGTGTCCATTTCGTCTCCATCGACCCCCTTCACTTTGAAGGGCCCAATCTTTGGGGCCGGGACTCGCATCGTGTTCTTCGTCCTGAACCGCTGTTTCTCGTGATAGACCTTCAGCTCGGACTTGTATCGACTGGCCCCGTGCAGGTTCATGAAGTGCAAGTCGTCGATGATGTTCTCGTGCAAGGGCGCCATGTGCGTCGGCGTGATGGAGCGCGCAAAGAAGCGCCGCGGGAACTTGCTTACGTCGGGCAAGTCCAGCTCCCAGGTCGGCACACCGACACCGTTGTCGCTGCTTGCGTCGAACCAGAACATGACCAGGTCGTTCACCTCGACGACGGGGTGGCATGGGATGCACTTGCTCGGGTCCGTGCGGAACTCGGTGGGCCCGCTCTGCGGCACGCCGTTGTCGTACGAGTAGTTGTGATAGGCGCAGGTGATCTTGCCGTCATTGACCTTCCCGAGCGGTGCAAACATGCCGTCCATGTGAGGGCAACGGTTCGAGTGAACGACCGGCAGGCCTTCCTTGTTACGGTAGGCGACGAGATCGAGCCCGTTGAGCTTCTTGTGCACGAGCTCGCCCTCGGCCAGGTCCTTCGAGGGCACGAACAGGTACCATCCCGAGAAGTACCTTGGGAACTTGCCGTATCGGCGCTCGTAGTCCCCCTTCGGCAGGAAGACCTGCGAGTCCTTGAGCAAGTTGTGGGCGAAGAGCCGCGCGACGAACTGCGCGAAGAATGCTTTGGTTTCTACGTCTCTGATTCTCATCGATTTGCTCCTCAGCCGGGGTCGCAGGGACCGGCCCTATTAACAGGACAGCATTAACAGGACACCGGTGCGGACCTAACAAACGTTAGCCTAACAATCGTTAGGTACCCTGCGCAGGCGCTAACGTCAAGTCTCGAACGCTCTCGCCGCGCTGGACGGGCTATCGGCGGCGGTGGTAGTGGCTGGCGCAATGGGCGATAGCAACACCCGAGATCGCTTGCTGCGGGCCGCCGCCTTCGAAATCGCGCGGCACGGCTTCAAGGGGGCTTCGCTCCGAGGGGTTGCGGCCCGCGCGGACATCCGAGCAGCGAGCATCTTCCATTTCTTTCCGGCGGGGAAGGAAGAGCTGGCCCGCGCGATGCTCGAGCACATCATGGACACCATCGCGACCCGCATGACGCCGACGATCGACGCGGGGTCGGGGCTTCCACCGGCCGACCTCATCGTGCGATGCGCGGCGGAGCTCTGGGATTTCATGGCGGAGCACCCCGAGTATGCGGGCGCGCTAATGCGTGAAGCGTTCCAGCCGGACGAAGAAACAATTGCAGACGTCTTGCGCGAGAACGGTGAGCGCATCGTGAAGCTCGCGACGGCCTACATCGAAGCGTCCCAGGCAGCCGGCGAGTTGGCCGACTTCAACATCGAGCGCTTCCTTTTTCGCCTCGCATCGTTCACCGTCACGTTCCATGCCTCTCCCACCATGCGGCGCTACATCCTCGGCCCAGGCTACTCGGCCCAAGATGAGCGAGAGGCGTTCCTTCGATCGATTCGCGAAGAAGTGAGCGGCGACGCGCAGCCATGACGTCGATCCGGGGCAAGCACGTCATGATTACCGGTCCCACGGAGGGGATCGGCCGAGCCACCGCGTTCGCCCTCGCGGAACGTGGGGCGCGGCTTCACCTGCTCTGCCGGAACCCGACCAAGGCGGAAGCCCTTCGCACTGAGCTCCTCTCGAAGTGCGGCGAGGTCGACGTGGGGCTCTATCTCGCCGACCTCGGGAATTTCGACGAGGTCCGCGGCGCCGCGGGCACGTTCATCGAACGAAATGAGCCGCTCGATGTCTTGATCAACAACGCGGGCGTGTTCACTACGCGTCGGATTCTGCTCGACAACGGGCAAGAACAGATGTTCGCCGTGAACCACCTCGGGCACTTCTTGCTTACGACGTTGCTGCTCGATCCCTTGAAACGAGCTGAGCAAGGCCGGGTCGTCGTCGTCGCATCCGACGCGTACCGGTTCTGCCGTGGCATTCGTTTCGACGATCTCCAGTGGAACAAAGGCTTCAGCGCCTTTCCAACCTACGGACACTCGAAGCTCGCGAACATCCTCTTTGCGCGAGAGCTCGCCGAACGCCTGCAGGGCACCCGCGTGACGGCCAACGCCCTTCACCCCGGTGGCGTCCGTAGCCAGCTCGGTGCGCAAAACACTTGGTATGCCGGTCGCATCCTGGCGCTGGTCAAACCGTTCTTGCGCACCGCGGACAAAGGCGCCGAGACGAGTGTGTACCTGGCGACCTCGGACGAGGTAGCGACGACCAACGGGGAGTACTTCTACGATTGCAAGCTGAAGAAGACGAAGCCGTCCGCTCGCGACCGAGAGCAGGCTCGAAGGCTCTGGGAGGTGAGCGAGCGCCTCGTCGGCATCGGCCCGGAAACGTGACGAGCAACTGTGGATTGCGGCGACCTGGGTGGCGTCGCGTCGCTTGCGCCTCACAGGGACGCGCTTTGCGTTCGGCCTGCTGGCATCCTAGTTTCTAAATGGAAACTCGAGGGGGGTGGTCATGAGGGTCTTCGCAACACTGTTGCTCGCATGCGCGGTGTCCAATACCGCGTTTGCAGGTCCGCAATCCACGGTGGGCGGAAAGCCGCTCACGACCGAGATGGCGCACAACGCCGGCGTGGGTTGGCCCAGCCTGTTCTACGAATGGTGGAACAACGGGAGGGGCAATCTCGACTGGGCGCTCGGCGGCGAGCTGGTCTACGGAGACTGGTCCGCCGCCTACTCGGACGTGGCCGTGGGGTTTGCGTTCAACGTTCCGCTGCGGTGGCACATCCACAACAGGAGGCACGCCAGGTCTACGACCGACGTCGGGCTGCGGTTCACGCCCGGGGCGATGGTGGGCGGGAGCGAGCGTCGCACTCGGCCGTTTGGCGTCCAGCTGGACAATCGCGTGATGGGCGGCCTGCGTGCCGAGATCGCGGTGCCGGTGTCCATCGACGTGCACGATCGCGTCAGCGTCGTCACCGGTGCGGCGATTCCGCTCACCTTGATGTTTGCGAAGGACGTCAATCCCTGGGGAGTCATACCGCTGTTGGTCCGCATCGGCGTCGAGATCAACGCGGCTCC
>CAMYJN010000472.1 GCA_947258625.1 uncultured Polyangiaceae bacterium
CAGGGCGACGCAAGCGGTCCGACAGCCAGGCAGCGCCTTCAAGCCGATCGTGTACGCGAGGGCGATTCAGTCGCGTCGGTTTACGGCGGCGTCATTGGTGGTGGACGCGCCTGCAGTGTACGACGAATGGAAGCCGCGCAATTACGAGCAATGGAACTACCAGGGCGCCGTCCGCTTGCGTCAGGCGCTCGCTCGATCGATCAACATGGTTGCGATTCGAGTGGTCGAGGAGATCGGGGTGCAAGACGTAGCGGAGTTCGCCCGGCAAGTCGGAATCACCACCAAGCTCGAAGAAGACATGGCGTTGGCTTTGGGGGCGAGCGGCGTGAAGCCGATCGAGCTTGCGAATGCCTACGCCACGTTTGCGGCGGGTGGGCGGTGGGCGCCGACGCGAATCGTGAGCAGAATCGTGGATCCAGGGGGAGCGCAGCTGCCAATGGCCGCCAGCGAGCCCGCTCGCGACGTCATGTCTCCAAACGAAGCGTACGTCGTGACCAGCATGCTTCGAAGCGTCGTGACCGAGGGTACAGGCACGCCCGCGCAGCGCCTCGAGCGCGCGGTGGTTGGCAAGACCGGCACGAGCAACGAGGCGCGCGACGCTTGGTTCGTGGGATACTCACCCTCGGTTGTCGCCGGAGTTTGGGTGGGTTTCGACGACCAGCGATCCCTCGGCAAGCGAGAGACGGGCACCAGGACGGCGCTACCGATCTGGATCGACGTCATGTCCGCTGCAGACCAGACGCCGAAGGAGACGGGCTTCGCCATGCCGAGTGGCGTGATCAGGACTCGAATCGACCCGGCGTCCGGCCTACTGGCCTACGAGGGACAGCCAGACGCGTTCGAAGAGGTCTTCCTGTCTGGCACCGCACCTACGGAGGTGGCCAGGTCCCCCGATGTGGCCGACCCCAATCTGTTCCTCATGGAGCAGTTTGATGAAGAAGGCGACGGCGGTTCGATGGAGTCGCCACGTCCCTTACGCGAAGATCGAGTTCTCGGTGGCGTAGCGCCGCCATGAACAGGTTCGGTGCGCGCATCGTCGTTCTTTTCGCGGTCGCGGCAAGCTTGCCGGTCGCGCTGACGGCCTTGGTTTGGTTGGGCGTCTCTCAATGGGGCGCTGCGGGGGCATCGACAGAAGCCGAGATGGCACGAGTGCAGCTTCGGGAGCTCGATGCGCACCGGACCGCGGCGGTTCAGCGCCTTTGCCGTGACGACCTGGCGGTCGACACCCTGCTCGACGAGCGCGGACGAGAGGCACCGCTGAGTCTCGACTACGACCGACTGTTTCGAGGCTCGATGGACGCAGCCGGGCTTCAGGCACTGTGGGTGCTCGACTCGCTGAGCGGCGAAGTCCTCGCAACCGGACATCGCAACCGGATCCTCGGCAATGAAGGCCCTGAGCTGACCCGCCAGGCGAGAACCGCGGGGGAGCGACCCTTCGTCTTGCTACTGGGGGGTCAAGAGCATCAACGATTCCTGGTGAGCGCCTGCTCGATTGCACGCGGGGGAGCTCGACTGACTCTCGTCGCAGGCCATCGTTTCTCCGACCTTCGGAGCCTCGACCCTGAGCAGCTCGTACTCACCGGACAAGCCGGCAGGGGAGACGAGTTGGTCGCGGAGCTGATGGACGCGGACGGTGTGACGCAAACTGTCCTCGTCTGGCGCCCCAAGATCGACCGACGAGGCCCCCCGCTTCTATTGTGGGTTGCCTGCGTTGCCGTGTTGGCGCTCGGACTCGCACTGCTTTTTGGTGGCTACCTCAATCGCTGGCTGCAAGGGTCGATCGACGAGCTGACGGAGGCTGCGACACGGGTCGGTCGAGGCGACCTCGACACCACGCTGCGCGATGGTCCGGGCGGAGCGTTTCCCGCGACGGCGACGGCGTTCAACCGGATGACTCGCGACCTGAGGGACGCGCGCGAACAGCTTCGGCAGACAGAACGGATCGCCGCGTGGCAGGAGATCGCGAAGAGCCTTGCTCACGAGATCAAGAACCCGCTCTCGCCGATTCGTCTTTCGGTCGAGACCTTGCGGAAGGCGCGCGAACGATCATCCGACGACTTTGACGCGATGTTCGACGAGTCGACCAAGACGATTCTACAAGAGGTCGAGCGGCTACGAGTCATCGTGGACGAGTTCAGTCGATTCGCCCGACTGCCGGCTCCCAGCCTCAGAAACACCGATCTTCGCGAAATTATCGCTCAGGCAGCATCGCTACACGCTAAGGGCGACGTAATGCTCAGCAAGGCCCTCCCCGAAGGGCCGCTGATGGCGTTCGTAGACGCCGATCAGATCACGCAGGTGCTGCACAATCTGCTCCAGAACGCACAACACGCCGCGATCGAGGCCCACCCGGACGGGGGCGGTGCCGTTCGACTGAGCGTCGAGCAGGGCGCTGCCACTCTCTACATTCGGGTGGAGGACAATGGCGCGGGAATCTCAGCTGACCAGACGGACGCAATCTTCGAGCCGTACTACACCCGCAAGGAAGGTGGCACCGGGCTTGGTCTGGCCATCACGCAGAGGATCGTGACCGAGCACGGCGGTCGCATCGACGTCGAGTCCAAGCCGGGGCGGACGGTTTTCACCGTTGTGCTGCCGCGGGGTTGACCGGAACGCCGGCGCTAACACTGACGCTGACGCTGGCACTGGCGCTGGCGCTGGCGCTGGCACTGGCGCTGACACTGTGGCTGCCGTCGACGGTTGGAAGGGCGCAGGGCGTTCTACACCGTCGGCAGCGACGCCTGCCTGTGCACCCGCGCTTGCGTGAGGATGGGAGCATAGCGCCAGGCGAAGCAGATGAACCCGAGACACCATGCTGCCGCCGACGCCGCCAATAAGACGCGCGCCGCCGGGCCGAACGTAGCGGCCACCCGGCAAATCGCCGCGATCGTGATCAACACATACGCCGCCGTCAGCAGTGGATGGCTCTGCAGGGGTCGGCCGGTGTGACCTAAGGCGGCCCGGCTGGCAACGGCGAGAATCATGGTCGTGATGGCGCCAGCGGTCAGCGCGTGGATGCCTGCGGTTTGCGGAAGTAGGCCGACCTCCGCGAAGGCCAGAAGGAGGACCCCGACGGGGAGCCAGAGGAAAGCGACGTGAAGCACCCAGACCAGAGGCTCCTCGCCGCCCCGGATGCCTTGCCAGCGCGCAAGCCGGATGAATAAAAGGACACAGGTGAGTAGGCCGAGCACGG
>CAMYJN010000473.1 GCA_947258625.1 uncultured Polyangiaceae bacterium
GGTTAGGAGGGGGGAGAGTGTCCCTACCAGTTTTCCTTGAATGGCCGGACGTCGACTTCGAAAGACCACGCCGATTTTGGCTGGGTCGCCAGGTGATAGACCGTCTCGGCGATATCACTCGGCCGAAGGTGCGTGCCTTCGTCGCCGCTTTGATCGTCCGTCCCGATGCCGCCGTCGACGATGACGAGGGCCACGTGAATGCCCTCGGGCCCGAGCTGCCGCGCGAACGACTGGGCGAGGCTTCGTTGGGCAGCCTTGGCGGATGCAAACGCCGCCGTGAACGGTTTTCCACGCAGGGATGCCGTAGCGCCGGTCACGATGATGGCGCCGCTTCCCTTCTCCCGCATCGGGCCGACGACCTCGCGGGTGCTCTGCAAGAGCCCGCGAACGTTGATCTGCCAACCCTTCTCAAATTCGTCGTCCGGCACGTCGTCGAAGGTTCCGAACTTCCCCGAACCCGCGTTGTAGAGCAGGACATCGACGTCACCTAGGTCTTCACGCACCTGCGCGAACGCATGCTTGATCGCTTTCGGATCGGTCACGTCACAGGCGTAGGCTTTGCCACCGAGCTCGGCTGCCAGGCCGCTCGAATAGTCGGTTGAGCGCGAAAGCAGCGCAACTGCATAGCCTTCGTGCGCAAAGCGCTGCGCAAACGCTCGCCCATTCTTCGGCCCGATTCCGATGATCACACAGACTGGCTTTTCCATGTCGTGATTCTAGGGCCCAGTACGGCGCTGCACAGTGCGAGGGACGGAGCTGACGAGATACCAGTGATTTCGGGGTTGGCGGTGGCTGGTGCCGCGCGAGAACGCCGAGAGTCGTACTAGCCCTCTTTGGCTGCGAGCTGCCGGATGTCGAGAGGCGTTTTGGGAAAGAGCTCGATCGCCGCTGCTGCCACGGATACGGCGCCGCCGCTCGCATCGATGGCTTTGAGCACATGCGCACTGAGGAGATGCTTCGTGGCGCGTCGCCGGTCGAATTGAACCGTGTATCGAATCGTGAACTTTACCCAGTTTTCATCGAAGACGAAGGTGACCATCGGAGCGGTGCTGGCGTCTTCGAGCGGATAGCGCCTTTGCATGCGTGCCCAGATGGTTGTCGCCTTCTCGGCGTATTCACTGCAGACTTCGGTCGCCGCTTCAACGAGAGCGGCTTGAGCCATGTCGAGATCACTCCCGAACCGAATGGGCACCGTGATCTCGTCCCACAAGAACGGGAAGTCCCCCGAGTAGTTCACGACCGGATCCTTGAAGATGAAGCTGTTCGCGACGCGAACCATTCGGCCGTTGTAGAGGTCGCCATCGACCCACTGGCCGACCTCTGCCAGCGTCGTGCGAAGAACCCCGATGTCGATGACGTCTCCTTTGATGCCACCGAGCTGAACGCGGTCACCCACGGTATAGAAGCTTCCGAACGAAACCGCCGCCCAACCAGCGACGCTGACGATGACCTCCTGAAGAGCGAACGCGATGCCCGCGCCGGCGACCCCGAACACCACGCTGAGCCGGCCCAGCCGATCGCTGAACATGGCGAGCACGACCAGCGCGCCGAGCAGGTATCCGATGAACCCTATCGCCTTGCGTGCCCGATAGCGAACAGACTTATCGTCGATGTACCGAGTCGCGACTCGCTTGATGACCTGGACGACGCCGACAACGGCGACGACCGCGACCAGTGCGGCGGCCAGCTTCGAGAGCACCGGGTCGTCGAGCCATTTCAGTGCGTTTTGGATCGCGTTTTCCATCGTTCATTCCTCACTCGTCACGCGGGGCTGAGGCATGAGACGACGATACTCTCGGACCCGCGTGTCGACCAGACGCTTTTATTCCGGCGACGTCGGCCTCACCGGTCGACGGCGTCCTCCATGCGGCGGCTGTAGTCCCAGGAGGCGATCCAGATGGGTCGCAGGCGCACGACGAGCTCCTCTTCAGCACGCGCGAGCAGGAAGTCTCCGAGGCTGGAGTCGGTCGAGCCGAGGTAGCGGTCGAGGAGACGCTCGAGCAGCGCAGCGGCTCCGTCCGGGTGTAGGCCGGCCGTGGCTTGTCCTCGCACCCCGCGGTACGGGGGCTCGTCCGGGGCGATTTCGAAGGCGCATCGGGCATCGGCCTTCAAGCGCTTGGCGATCCTTGCATCCTGGTGGACTACAGCGAGGATCTCTTCGTCTTCACGCAAGAACCAAAGCGAAAGGACGATGGGAAAACCGGAGTCCGTGTTCGCAGCGAGCCGCATGGGGATGCAGGTCTCAGCCAGGAATTCGTGAACACGGGCCTGGGGCCAAGGGCCGGAGAGGCGGATCGGTGGCGCGGGCTCTGGGCTCATAGTCTCCAATCGACTCATAGGTCGAGTCTCTCTCGGACGCAAAAACGCCGTCTCCGAAGGTGAACCGCTTACGTTTCGACCATATGAGCCCCAGAGTTCGTTCTGCCCATGTCGGCTAGTCGCAACTCCCTGACCCTCTTCCTCGCAGTTCTCGCGGTCGTGCTCGTCTCTCCTGTCGCGGCCTCCCCCGATGAGGATTCCCTCGGCCCGGCGCCACGCGAGGATGACGGTCGATTCATGAATTTTGCAGGTCCGATGCCGGACGCAAGCGCCACGGTGACGCTGCCGTTTTTCCTCCGGCGCATCGCGAGCTCGTTTGCAGAAATCCCGAGTGCGCTCGATCATGTACCGAACGATGGCGCCTGGCTGCGCGAGAATGCCAAGCACAGCGAGCCCGCGGTGACCTGGATCGGGCATGCGACGCTCCTCGTTCAAATGGGTCACCTCACGTTCCTCACCGATCCGATCTGGTCGGACCGGGCAAGTCCGGTCTCCTTCGCGGGGCCGCAACGAATGGTAGAGCCGGGTGTCGCGATCGACGACCTGCCTCCGATCGACTTCGTGGTGGTCTCGCACAATCACTACGACCACCTCGACCTTGCAAGCTTGGTTGAGCTGTCGGAGAGGGATCGAAGCACACGCTTCTATGTTCCGCTCGAGAACGGCGACCTCCTGCGCGAGAACGGAATCGAAAACGTCGAAGAGCTCGACTGGGGCCAGCACGCCGAGCACGAAGGCGTGCGCGTCTACTGCCTGCCCGCGCAGCATTGGAGCAAGCGCGGCATTGGCGACGATCGCGAAGCACTCTGGTCGTCCTGGGCGGTAGTCAGCCCGGAGCGAAGGTTCTTCTTCGCGGGGGACACCGGCT
>CAMYJN010000474.1 GCA_947258625.1 uncultured Polyangiaceae bacterium
ACAGGCCGGGTAGCGATTGTCGATCTTGGACTCGGTAACTTGCACAGCGTCGCCAAGGCGTTCGAGCGTGCCGGCGCGGCTGCCGAGCTGAGCGCGGATCCAGATGTCCTGCTGCGAGCCGATCGCCTCGTGATGCCGGGGCAGGGCGCTTTCAGGGAGTGCGCGCATGCGCTGGCGGGAGAGGTCGGCGAGGCGGTGCGCGCTTGGATCGCCAGCGGTCGCCCCTACCTGGGCATTTGCCTCGGGATGCAGGCCCTGTTCGACGAAAGCGAAGAGGCGCCGGAAGAAAAAGGGCTCGGTATCTTCCGAGGAGCCGTGAAGCGCTTCGGGACCGACTTGCGCGATGCGGAGGGGCGCAAGCTCAAAGTGCCGCACATCGGATGGAACCAGATCGAAAGCCGACACCCGGTCTTCGAGAACGACGAATGGTATTATTTCGTTCACAGCTACTACTGCGTTCCGGCCGACGAAAGCCTCGTGGTCGCGACGACCGACTACGGTGGGCCGTTCTGTTCGGCCATCGCTCGGGACAACGTCCTGGCATGCCAATTCCACCCGGAAAAGAGCCAGCATGCCGGTGCTCGGCTGATCGGACACTTCCTCGGAGATGTAGCGTGGAGTTGATTCCGGCGATCGATCTGCTCGACGGTAAGGTCGTACGGCTACACCAGGGCAAGTACGACCAAGTTACCGTCTATGACGACGACCCGGTCGCCATGGCTAAGCGATTCGAGGGACAGGGCGCGCAGCGGCTTCACGTCGTCGACCTCGAAGGCGCGCGCCGAGGTCTGCCCGCGCACGTCCCCATCATCCAAGGCATCCTTCGTGAGACCAAGCTTCAGGTCCAAATCGGCGGGGGTGTTCGCAACGAAGATGTTGCAGCGCAATGGATGGACGCTGGCGCAGCTCGTGTGGTGCTCGGCACCGTCGTCGTGAAGGAGCCGGACGTCGCGCGGGCAATCTGCGACCGCTATCCGAACGGTGTCGTGATGGCGCTCGATGCGCGCGACGGGAAGCTCGCAGTCGAAGGCTGGCAGGAGCAAAGTGCGCGAGATGTCACCGAGCTCGCCCAAGAAGTCGATCGCTGGAATATCGGTGCCATCTTGTTCACCAACATCCACAAAGATGGGACGCGCGAGGGGCCCGACGTCGAAGGCACTGCCGGCTTGCAGTCCCAGGTCGAGACGACCGTGATCGCCTCGGGCGGAATTGGCTCGCTCGACGATCTGCGCGCGCTCAGTGCGGCGGGCGTTCGCTCTTCGGTTTGCGGGCGCGCGCTCTACTCGGGCGCCTTCACCCTTTCCGAAGCCTTCGCGGCGCTGGCGGAGGCCTGATGCTGGCGAAGCGAATCATCCCATGTCTCGACGTCAAAGAAGGGCGCGTTGTCAAGGGGATCAACTTCGTCGGACTTCGGGATGCGGGGGATCCCGTAGAGTCGGCGCAGCGGTATAGCGCCGGCGGGGCCGATGAAATCACCTTCCTCGACATCACGGCATCGCACGAAAACCGCCGAACCCTATTCGACCTGGTCGACCGGACGGCGTCGACCGTCGCGGTCCCGCTCACCGTCGGCGGGGGCGTGCGAGAGCGGCGCGATGTGAGTGAGCTCCTCCATGCTGGCGCCGACAAGGTCTCGATCAATAGCGCCGCTGTCTCGAATCCGGAGTTCATCAGAGAAATGGCCGAGGCGTACGGCTCGCAGGCGATCGTGGTGGCGATCGATGCAAAGCGAGTTCCGGGCGCCGCCGAGAAGTGGACGGTCTACACGCACGGAGGAAGGCGGGATACGGGGCTCGATGCGATCGCCTGGGCCCAGCAGATGGCCGACTACGGCGCTGGCGAAATCCTCCTAACCAGCATGGACCGAGACGGGACCCAGGATGGCTACGATTTGCTGTTAACTCGGGCAGTTGCGGACGCAATCTCGATTCCGGTTGTAGCTTCGGGGGGCGTGGGGACCCTCGGACACGTGCATGAAGGCCTTGCCGCCGGAGGAGCAGATGCGGCGCTTGCGGCTTCTATCTTTCACGACGGTCATTACACTGTGGCCGAGGTCAAGGAGTACCTGCTCGACCATGGGGTTTGCGTGCGCCCGCCTGAGCGGGATTGAGGGGTAGCGATGGGCAGAGACGTCGGCGTGGGCCAACTGGTGCAGGAGCTGGAGCGGCGCGGCGATCGGCTTCCGTTCGAGATCGGCGCTTTCGTAGCGCTCGAGGCCTGCGAGGGTCTCTTGTTGCAGTCTGTGAAGATCGACCCGGATGATGTCCGGGTGACCTTGGAAGGCTCGGTCGTCGTGTCCGACGAGGCGGAGCGGGCCGAGCCGGACGAGGCAGCCCGTTCGCTGGTCGTTGTTCTCGCCCGGCTCCTGGTCGCGGCCGGCCCCGGCGTCCCACCGCACCTTTTGCAGCTCGTTCGAGACGGCTCGACGGGGCAGAACCCGCACGACCTTCGGCGTCTGCACGACGCTATCGAGGCGTCGCTCATCCCCATCAACCGCGGCGCATCGCGACGCGTGCTCGCTCGTCTGGTTCGTGAGAGCGACCGGCCGCCGGCGCCTGAGCCCGTTCAAGTCGATCCGCGCGAGCTGGACACGGAGCTCGAGGAGTTGTTGCGCGATCCCGCCACGAGGACCTTGGAGCTCGGAGAGGCCGGGTCGCAGGTGGAACAATGGGACCCGGAAGAGCCGATCACGGAACAGATCCGCGTCCCGGGCGCCTTGAGTCGGGAGGTCGACGTGGATGCGCAGCCCGAGACGCTCCCGGTTCCGCCTTCGAGGCCCGCCGTTACCAGGAGCTCGGCCGCCGTCCCCGATTTGAGGGAGCCAGCGGCGCCGGACTCGCGCGCTGCGGTCGCAGAGCTTCCGGAGCAACCGCCTCAGCCGGGGCCCGAACCGATCACGGCGACGATTCGAAAATGGTCCCGTGACGAGGAGACGGAGTCAGAGGCGGTGCCAGCGCCAGTGCCAGCGCCGGAGTCAGCGGCAGCATCAGTGCCAGTGTCAGCGTCCGTGCCAGTGTCAGCGTCAGCGTCAGCGTCAGTGCCAGCGTCCGTGTCAGCGCCAGCGTCCGTGTCAGCGCCACCGTCAGCGTCCGGGTTGGTGTCGGAGACCGGGACCGCGACTCTCTTGGAGACGGCGACCGAGTCTGTGTTTGGGACCGGGTCGGTGTCCCACGCCGAGTCGATTCCT
>CAMYJN010000475.1 GCA_947258625.1 uncultured Polyangiaceae bacterium
CGCGCGGCGATCGGTGCCGAGGTGCGAGAGGTGTTCCGCGCCAATCTCCGCGGCGAGCGATGGGCAGGGCCGCTGTCCAATCGGCCGAATGTTCTTTTGATTTTGATTGAAGCTGCGTCAGGTGCGCACCTGCCTTCGGTCGCGGCGGCCGAAGGTGTCCGGAGCAGCATCGAGATGCCCAAGCTCGACGCGCTCGCTCGCTGGCACGTTTTGTTTACGCACGTGGTTTCACACCAGCGGCAGACCAACCGCGGGGAATACGGAATCCTGTGCGGAGACTACCCGAAGCTCCTTACCGACCAGTCCAAGATGAGTGAGCAGGTCTACGCCGCGGCGCGCCGCTGTCTTCCAGAGGTTTTGCGCGAGCAGGGATACGCCACCGCTTACATGCAATCGGCGCCCCTCGGTTTCATGCTCAAGGACCAGTTCATGAAAAAGGCCGGCTTCGATGAGCTCATTGGCGACCCCCATTTCGAGCGGAGCTATGCGCGAACCGATTGGGGCGTCGACGACAAGGCCTTCTTCGAGCAGTCACTGGGGCGTGTGCTCGAGCTTCACGAGGCGGAGCGGCCGTTCTTCGCAACGCTCCTGACCGTCGGAACACACCACCCCTTTACCGTTCCCGACACCGCAGCGGCTGACGACAAACGGACCGTGCAAGAGCGGGCATTTCGCTGGGCCGACGATGCCCTTGCGGATTTCCTCGGGGAGCTCGATCGGGGTGGGGTCCTAAACGACACGGTCGTCGTCATCACCTCCGACGAATCGACGGGGCTGGCGCAGGCGGCGAGCGCGACGCAGCGGTTGCTCTCCCAGAGCTGGTCCTTCGCGATCGTCATGCTTCCCGAGCCAATGGCGAAACGCGTCGATACTCTCTACGCGCACGTCGACACGGCGCTTTCGGTCACCGACCTCCTCGGCTTGGAGCAAGACGCCGAGGGCTTCATCGGGCGGAGCTGGTTCCGGGACTACAACTCACCGCGTCCGGTTTTTGCTGGCAACACCTATGCCCGGAGCGTGATGATGTTCGAACCCTCCGGCAGCACGGTGGTGTGTAGCGAAGCGTTTCAGAGTTGCTCACGCTCGGTCCCACTGGCGGGTTTGCCATTCGGGCCGAACCGCGAGCGCGAGCCGGCGCCGGAGCGAGCCCAGCAACTGCTCACCGAGGTGGCCCGTCTCTCCCGCTCGGGCCGCGCCGACATGACACGGGCCGAGGGGCTCGACCTTCTCGTCGCGGAGCAGGTGTCGGTGCCAGCGGCCGATGGCAAGAAGCTGCTCATCGGCGGTCAGTATCTCAGGGTTCCCGGCGCCACGACCGTGCGCGTCGATCTCGATCTCGAAATCCTCGGCGAGCAATCGGCAGTCGCGCTCCATCAAGACGTATTTCTCGGTGGCCAGCTGAAGTTCGAGCGAAAGGCCTTCGAGCTTCGAGGGGGCGAGCGCTGGCGGTTGAGCTACGAGATCGGCGTGCCACGCGGCAGCAGCCATCTCGTGGTGCAGCTCTACGCGACGACGGTTGCCGGTGAACGAGCGACGATTCGTTTCCACGACGCCCGGCTCTCGATGATCGCCGGCGATGTGACTTCCAATGAGGCGGTCATCATCGAGGACGCGGTGTCCCCGGCCGATCCCCGCTGAGCTGCAGCCGGCACTGGATGCGCCTCAGCTGCGCGTGCTCCCAGCGATCGAGCTCGGTTTCGAGCAGCCGGCGGGCTTCCGCGTTGGCGGATTGAAGGCCAGGGTCCTCGCCTGGATTGGTTTCATGGTCGAAAAAGAACGCCGTGCCCGCGCCTCGATGATGAATGAGCCGGTACCCATCGAGGCTGATCGCGCCCTTGGGCTCGTACCCCTTGCTGGACACGCGAATGCTCTGGAGTCGGGCGCGAATCGTCGCATCGTCGAGGGCAGGCAGGCGAAAACTATCGAAAAGCTCTCGGCCGCGGACTGGGAAGGCTTCGGAAAACGACGCGCGGTTGGGCAGATCCGGATCGAGCGTGAATAGGCTCCGCGCGGCGATGTCGGACGGCAACGGCAGCCCGAGGAAATGCAGGACGCTCGGGGCGACATCGGCGAGGCTGACACCAACGCGGGGCTCGGAGGGCGCGAAGGCCGCGTGCCAGAGCACCAGCGGGACGTCGACCATCCAGGCATTCAGGTACACGTGATGCCCCCAGTAAGACCTCTCGCCCAGTGCTTCGCCGTGATCGGAGAAGAAGATCACCAGACTGTCATCCAGCCAGCGATCCGCTTCCAGGTAGTCCATCAACCGGCCGAGCTCCCGATCGAAGTAGGCGACCTCGCTGAGGTAAGCGTTCTTCTTTCCGTCTCCGAATGGGAATGCAGCGTGTGACTCGTAGGGGTCGTGTGGAGCGTAGTAGTGTACCCAGGCCATCACCGACGCGTCGTCTTGACGCGCCTCGCGGAGGCGGGCGACGAGTGCATCGGTCGCGTCCGCGTCGGTGCCCGCGAACTTGGTTTCGACGCCAGGGGCGAGAAACTGCTGTACGATCGGAAGACGGAACCACGTCACATCCGGAAGGACCGCGATCTGCTGGTCGATGTGGGCGCGGGCGCGCGTGAAGATCGTCTCCGGCAGCGACGGCGAGAGGTAGAGCTCTGCCGGGCTCAGTCCTGTAAACGCGCTGCCCACCGCGAAGAGGGTCGCCGGATACGTCGACGTGGCATTGACGAAAGACACGCCCTTGGCCACCAGTCGCGACAGCTGAGGGGTGACCGGGCGTTCATTCGGCTCCAGGCCCACGATGTCTTTCCGCAGGGCGTCGACGGTGATCAGGATGACGTTCCGACGCCCGTCGGGCAGGACGCCGATCGGCGAGGTCTCGAGGATGGGTTTCGGCTCCGGGCAACCCTCTCCGCTGCTCCGAAGGCTCGTCGCTCGGCTCACGTGGGGCAGCACGTACAGGGTCGCCAGAGCACCGGCTCGGCTTTGGGCGATCACCTCCCGCTGGCCGGTCGCAACGAGTGTCGGCGCGAAGCGCGAGCCGACGCCGAATAGCAGGCAGACCGCGGCCAAGCCTGCGGCAATGATTCGGCGCCGCGAATTTCGAATGATGAGGTAAAGAATTGCGCCGCTCAGGAGCCCGGCTGGGAAGACGAGCTGGGCGATCGAGTAGTCGTAGGCCCGGTAGCGCACGATGGCGGCGGTGAGCAGGCCGACC
>CAMYJN010000476.1 GCA_947258625.1 uncultured Polyangiaceae bacterium
CGACGATCAGCACATTGGTGAGAATCGACACACCGCTCATCGTCGCCGAGTAGAGCCCGAACTCCTTGGCCTCGCCGAAGATCCTCGGCAGCAGGAGTTGGACCGCATAACTGGTGACGATAAAGTAGCCCTTCGCGCCAGCAATCGACACCAGGCCACGACCGGCTCGGCGCGCGTCTTCGGAGGAATTCACCGCGGCCGGTTGTGCCGCTCCCCGTCCTGATGGTCAAGGGTTGACTTGGATCGTCGCATCAAGCCAACTACGACCCAGTGAAGCTGCTGTTTTTCAGGTCGAGGCGGGGGGCCTACGGGCGCTTGATCTCAGCGGCGGGGGTTCTGGCCGCCGTGGTTCTCATGGGAGCCGCCGGATATCACATGGTCGGCGCGGGCCGGTGGTCCTGGTTCGATTGCTTCTACATGACCGTCATCACCCTCTCGACGGTCGGATTCGCCGAAACGCTCGAGGGCATGAACGAGATCCCCGAAGCGCGAGTCGTGACCATCAGCTTGATCATTCTCGGCAGCGGCACCTTGCTTTATTTCATTTCGAGTCTCACCGCTTTGATTGTAGAAGGTGACTTGCAGGGGATTCTGAGGCGCAGGAGTATGGAACGGGCAATTGGAACATTGAGCGAGCATGTCATCCTCTGCGGCATCGGGACGACGGGCTGGCATATCGCAACCGAGCTGCGCGCCGTCGGAGTTCCTTTCGTGGTGGTCGACGCGGATCGCGAGAGGCTCGACGAGCTCAACGCGGAGTTCGGAGACGAGCTTCTCTTCGTTTGCGGCGATGCAACCGACGACCATGTTCTCGACCTTGCTGGCGTCGAACGAGCGCGTGGCGTGATCTCGGCTCTCAACGACGACAAAGCCAATCTTTTCGTGACCATCAGTGCCCGCGCCCTCAATCCGACCGCTCGAATCGTCGCCAAGTCGATCGAGCCGTCCACCGAACGCAAGCTGAAGCGGGCAGGCGCCGACGCGGTCGTCGCGCCCAATTACATCGGCGGAGTTAGGCTCTTCAGCGAAATGGTGAGCCCGAAGACCGTGGCGTTCCTCGATCGCATCGTTCAGTTTGGTGGTGGCATCAGTGTCGGTCTCCAAGCGGTCGACGTGCCGGCCGAGAGCCCACTCGTAGGCCAACGCCTCGCGGAAAC
Organism: uncultured Polyangiaceae bacterium; assembly: GCA_947258625.1. Classification (GTDB taxonomy): domain Bacteria; phylum Myxococcota_A; class Polyangia; order Polyangiales; family Houyiibacteriaceae; genus SG8-38. The sequence continues at coordinate 1,158 of CAMYJN010000476.1, forward strand.
CGACATTCGGGAGGCCGGGGCCCTCGTCGTGGCGGTGCACCGCGCCGACGGGGACTACGTCTACAACCCGGGGGGTGAGCACATGCTCGAAGCGGGCGACTCGTTGATCGTTCTGGCCGAAGCCAAGGACGCAACGCGGCTCAGGAGCACCTTAGAGGGCTGATCCGGGGGATTCAGCCTGGACCAGGCCGCGGCCTTTGAACCCGATTTCCGCCCTTGGAGGACCTTGACGCCCACCCTCGGGTGGTTAGGTTGGCGCAACTCCGACGAGAGCGCGGAGGCAAAAAAGGAGACAGGGAAACATGGGAAAGATTATCGGCATCGACCTCGGGACGACCAACTCCGTCGTCGCGGTGATGGAGGGCAAGGACCCGAAGGTCATCGTCAATGAGGAGGGTGACCGGATTACACCGTCGGTGGTGGCATGGGACGACCAGGGCGAGGTCCTCGTCGGCCAGATCGCCAAGCGGCAGTCCATCACGAACCCCGAAGGCACCGTGTACTCGACGAAGCGTTTCATGGGCCGCCGCTACGACGAGCTCGGCGACGACGCCACGCGTATGCCTTACCACGTCATCCAGCGTGAGAATGGGGACGCAGGTTTTGAGGTCCGAGGCAAAAAACTCTCCCCACCGGAGGTCTCCGCGCAGGTGCTCCGCAAGCTGAAGAAAGCTGCGGAGAACTACCTCGGAGTGCCCGTCACCGAAGCCGTGATCACCGTTCCGGCATACTTCAACGACTCTCAGCGTCAGGCCACCAAGGACGCTGGTAAAATCGCCGGCCTCGACGTGAAGCGAATCGTCAACGAGCCGACCGCGGCTGCGTTGGCCTACGGCCTCGACAAGACCGAGGACCATCTCATCGCCGTCTTCGATTTCGGTGGCGGTACCTTCGACGTCTCGATCCTCGAGGTGGGCGACAAGGTCGTGGATGTCGTCAGCACGAACGGCGACACGCACCTCGGCGGTGACGACATCGATCAGCGCATCATCGAGTACCTGGTGTCCGAGTTCAAGAAGGACACCGGCATCGATGTCGGCAAAGACAAGATGGTCCTGCAGCGGCTGAAGGATGCCGCAGAGAAGGCGAAGATCGAGCTCAGCACGAAGCTGGAGACCACGGTCAATCTTCCGTTCCTCACGGCCGATGCGGCTGGCCCGAAGCATCTCAACATCCGGCTCACCCGAGCCAAGCTCGAGTCGATGATCGACGATCTGGTTCAGCGCACCCTCGAGCCCTGCAAGAAAGCGCTTTCCGATGCCGGTAAGACCGCTGCGGATATCTCCGAGGTCGTCTTGGTGGGCGGCTCGACCCGTATGCCCGTCGTGCAGGAGGTCGTGACCAAGTTCTTCGGCAAGGAGCCCCACAAGGGCGTGAACCCCGATGAGGTGGTCGCGCTCGGCGCCGCTGTTCAAGCAGGCGTGCTCTCGGGCGACGTGCAGGACATGGTCTTGCTGGACGTCACGCCGCTGAGCTTGGGCGTCGAGACTCTCGGCGGAGTCATGACCGCGCTGATTCCGCGGAACACGACGATTCCGACTCGCAAAGAGGAAGTTTTCTCCACGGCGGAGGACAGCCAGATCAAGGTCGAAATTCACGTCCTTCAAGGCGAGCGCGCCGAGGCGACGAACAACCGAACCTTGGGCCGCTTCCACCTCGAGGGCATCATGCCTGCGCCGCGCGGCATCCCAAAGATCAAGGTCATCTTCGACATCGACGCGAACGGCATTCTCTCGGTGACGGCAAAGGACGAGGCGACCGGCAAGGATCAGAAGGTCACCATCACTTCGAATAGCGGCCTGTCCGAGGACGAGATCGACAAGATGGTCGAGGACGCGGCATCGCACGAAGATGAGGACCGCAAGCGCCGTGAGCAGGTCGAGGCACGAAACAAGGCTGATCAGCTCGCCTATGGCGTCGAGAAGGCTCTCGCCGAGGTCAAAGACAAGCTCCCTGCCGAGAAGGTCGCCGAGGTCGAGGGCAAGGTGAAGTCGCTCCGTGATGCGATCGAAGCCAACG
>CAMYJN010000477.1 GCA_947258625.1 uncultured Polyangiaceae bacterium
GGCGGGTCGACGACCCAAAGGAAGTTCCAATTCCCAGCGCTGCCGGTCTCGGGAATCATGCCGAGCTTTCGCGCGACGTGCAGACGAAGGTTGGCCATCACGGTGTGGACCTTCGCCGTCGGTCCGAACTGGAAGAAGATCAGATCCCCGTCTTTTGCTACGACCTTCTCGTTCACGGCCTTTCGGAATTCAGGCGTGACCATTTTGGCGAGCGGGCTCTGCAGCCAGTTGCCGTCGCCGTCGACCTTGGCGCGCGCCAGCCCTTTCGCACCCATTTGACGCACGAACTTCTCGAGCGCATCGAGATCCTTGCGCGAGAAACCGTGTCCAGAGGGAACCACCATGGCCTTCACGATCTCAGTAGGCAGGTCTCGGCGGTACGCGCCGTCGCTGAACTTCTTCGCGATCGGCTCCAGCATGCCGATTCCACCGCCGTCATGCTCGATGGTCAGGTCGGTAAGGTCGACGTGCTCCATTCCAAAGCGCATGTCGGGCTTGTCATTGCCGTAGCGCTCCATCGATTCTGCATAGGGAATCCTGGGGAATTCCCCGCTTGGGTAGTGCTCGAGCAGGTCGATTCCGAGGACCTCTTTCCAGAGCCGGAACACCAGCCCTTCGAGGACCTTGAACAGGTCGTCCTGATTGATGAACGACATCTCGATGTCGATCTGCGTGAACTCGGGCTGCCGATCGATGCGCAGGTCCTCGTCGCGAAAGCAGCGAACGATTTGATAGTACTTGTCGTAGCCCGCGCACATCAGCAGCTGCTTGTAGAGCTGCGGGCTTTCTGCGAGCGCATAGAAGTGGCCCCCGTAAAGACGAGAAGGAACCAAGAAGTTCCGCGCGCCGCCCGGCGTATACTTCACCATGAACGGCGTTTCGACCTCGATGAACCCGTTGTCGCTGAAATAATTGCGGGCCTGATGGTTGAGCTTGCTCCGCATCATCAGGTTTTTCTGAAGCGACGGGCGTCGCAGATCGAGGTAGCGATACTCGAGGCGCTTGTCCTCGCCGGTGCTGATCTGGTCTTCGATCTCGAATGGAGGAGTCTCCGCCTTGTTGAAGATCGTCGCTTCGAGCGCAATCACCTCGATAGCGCCGGTCGCGAGTCGCGGATTGTGAAGGCTCGTGCCGTCATCCTTGGCGCCCCGATCGCGAACCTTGCCGCGTATGCCGAGCACCCACTCCGAGCGCGCTTTGTCGGCGGTTTCAAATGCGGCTTTGTCGGTGGTCTCCGGGTCGAAGACTACCTGGGTCAGCCCATCGCGATCGCGTAGGTCGATGAAGATGCAGCCGCCGTGGTCCCGTCGGTTTTGCACCCAGCCGAAGAGCACGATCTCCTGATCGATGTTCTCTTCCCTCAGTTCACCACAACTATGCGTACGCTTGAGCTCGTCGATGAAACGGGCCACTCGAGGCCTCCTTCAGCCCGGTTTTTCGGGCGCGGCCGGAAGGTAGCCGCCTCGTACCTCGCGTCAAGTACGCTCCGATTTCCTCGCATGTACAGGCAGTTGCGCTTCTGCGGCCCGCCGTAGACAATGCGCCCGGGGGACACGCGACCAGTCGAGTGAGGGAGATATGGCTGCCGAAGAGATCGAATGCCACGTATGTGGAGCGAGCAATCCAAAAGTGTCGGAGCGCTGTCGCGCCTGCGGAGCGCGCCTTTCGGAGCTCGCCTCGGAGCTCAGCGAGGAGGAGCTCTATGCCCGCCGGCATCAGCCTGACGAGTTCGAGCTTCGCTGGGTGTTCATCTCGTTCGGCCTCTTCCTGGTGATGGCGGCGCTTGCGGTGGCGCTCCTGCCACTCATCATTTCTGCCTATGATCCGCAGGGCTTCCCCGGCATCGTGATCGTCATCATCCTTTGGTTCATCGGGGCCGGCGCGATCAACTACCTCTCGCCCGGGAAGAACTTTCTCGAACCGCCGGTCGGGGGGTTTCTGGCTGCGATTGCCACCATGGTCTACCTCTCGAGCATCGCCGACGTCTATCAGCTCTCGACCGGCGCCTATGTGCTCGGCGTCTTGATGGCCACGATGATGGCGCTGATGGGCGCCTTCGTCGGCAACCTTCTCAAGGGCAATGGCGAAAAGCCCGCGCCAAAGAAGAAGCGTTCGAAGCCACGACGATCGCGCCGACCTAAAGCCGCCTGAGCCGCAGCAAGACCGCTAGAGGCGCAAGCGCAGCCCGAAGCCGGGGATCAAGACGAAGCCGCCCCGGTTGAGCGAATCCCCCGCGTGGTCGATGAACCAGTATTCGTAGGCGGCGGTCAGCTCCACCAGCGCATGAATCCGCCGCACGCCGAGCGCCATGCCGAGCACGGGCCCCAGTCGGACCCCCGCTCCGCTGGCCCTTTGCTCTGAGCCTGTGACCTGGAAGTCCCCGAAGACGTACTCCCCACTGCCGCGCGCGCCCAGCCAGAGCTCGTAGATCCCTCCGAAGTCGACCCCGTAGACAAACGGAACCTCGAACCCGACGCGCCCGCCGCTGCCGGATCGATCCCGATCGGGAATCCAGCCCCCGTACGGCGCGAGACCTACGATCAGGCTCGACCGAGTGGTCCCCTCCCGGAGCACCCGCTCGTAGCGCGCTTCGGCTTTGACCGTGGAGCCGGAGACCATCAAGCCCAAGTCCCAGTTCTTGGCGATTCCGTAGCGCCCGTAAGCCATGGGCACCACGCCGCCCGCGTCCGCTGCGTAGCGGTACTGCGATTCGCCCGGGTCGAGGACAGCCGGGTCTCTCAAATCACCGAGCGGCACCCGCGCAGCCCCGCCCAAGGCGAGGTCGGTCCGGTTTTTCGGCGTGGTCGAACCGCCGCTCATCGCAGGCACCGCGGTCGCACAGCCGCCTGGAGCTACGAGTAGAGCTACGAGCGACGCGAGCAACAGAGCGAGCCCAGTCAACTTCACGGTACGGTTCGTAGCTTAACTTTGGCTTGCCTGGGATCTTTTGCGTCGGGCGGTGCGTCGCGCCCACCCGGAGCGTCGATGAAGTCGGCCATGAGGTCGTAGTCCGCTGCGTCGGTCACGAGGACTCGTCGGATTTCCCCGGCGTGCGCCGTACCATTGGCCAAGTACACGCTTCCGTCGACCTCGGGCGCCTGGCCCCACCATCGCCCCTGAAGCAGCAGGTCGCTTTCGTCGCTCACGCCTTCGACCAGCACATCGAGCTCGGT
>CAMYJN010000478.1 GCA_947258625.1 uncultured Polyangiaceae bacterium
TCCGTCCAACCGACGGTGCGGCCGACTTCGATGGTTTGTACGATACCGGCGTCTGGACTGCGTCCAAGGAAGAGCGCGCCAGCGACGATCACGATCAAGAGGCCTGTCAGCTCGACCATCGTCGCGATGATGTTGGTCGTCGAAGATTCCCGCATCCCACGGAAGTTGATCGCCGCGAGCAAGAGCAGAATGCCGGCCACCGTCGCCGATGGCGGAAGCCCCGGGACGAGCCCGGTCATATAGCCGCCGAATGCGACCGACACGGTTGCCAGGGAGAGAACCCCCGAGGAGAGCACGATCCATCCGACCAGCAGCGACAGGGCCGGGCGCCCAAACGCCTGCTCGGTGAAGAACGACTCGCCTGCGCTTCGCGGGAAGCGGCCCCCGAGCTCGGCGTAGGTGAGGGCGGTCAGACCGGCCACGACGAGCGCGACGCCAAACGCGCCCCAGCTCGCGCTCCCCGCCACCCCCGCTACCTTGCCGACGAGCGCGTAGATGCCGGCGCCGAGGATGTCCCCGACGCCGTAGAAGACGAGCGCCCAAAAACCTAGGGATCGGCGGAGCTCAGCTGGTTTGGAGTCGTTCATCGGGCCAAGCGTCATTTCTGGTCGAAGTAGGGGTCGTCTACGACGCCAAGCGCTGGTAGGCTCCCCGACGCCATGAAGCAAACCAAGATCACCCTCCAAGAGAACGAAATCCCAGAGCGTTGGTACAACATCGTCGCTGACATGCCGAACAAGCCGTTGCCGCCGCTCAATCCGGCGACCCAGGAGCCCATCGGCCCCGAGGCGCTCGCCCCCATTTTCCCAATGGCCTTGATCGAGCAGGAGGTCAGCCAAGACCGGTGGATTCCGATTCCCGAAGAGGTGAGGCAGATCTACACGAGCTGGCGTCCATCACCGTTGTACCGGGCGCACGGGCTCGAAAAGGCGCTCGATACGCCTGCGCACATTTACTACAAGTACGAGGGCGTCAGCCCGGCAGGGTCCCACAAGCCGAACACCGCGGTCGCTCAGGCGTTCTACAACAAGCAAGCAGGCGCCAAGCGGATCACGACCGAGACCGGCGCCGGCCAGTGGGGAAGCGCGCTGAGCTACGCGTGTCAGCACTTCGGGCTCGGCTGCGAGGTGTACATGGTGCGTATCAGCTACGACCAAAAGCCGTACCGGAAGATGATGATGAATACCTGGGGTGCGGAGGTGATTCCCTCGCCCAGCCCGCAGACCGAGGCAGGTCGCAAGATCCTCGCGGAGCATCCAGACTCGCCTGGAAGCCTTGGGATTGCGATCTCCGAAGCCATGGAGCGCGCGGCAACCGACCCCGACACCAACTACTCGCTCGGCAGTGTGCTGAACCACGTGCTCACGCACCAAACCGTCATGGGGCAAGAAGCGATCAAGCAAATGGAAAAGGCGGGCGAGCTGCCCGACGTGGTCATCGCGCCGTTTGGCGGGGGATCGAACTTCGCTGGGCTCAGCTTTCCATTCCTTCGGATGAACTTCGCGGAGGGTCAGAACATTCGCTGCTTGGCCGTCGAGCCGACGTCTTGCCCAAAGCTCACGCGCGGGGTGTTCCGTTATGACTTTGGCGATTCCATCGGGATGACTCCGCTCATTCCCATGTACACCTTGGGTCACAACTTCGTGCCGGCCAAGATTCACGCCGGCGGCTTGCGCTACCACGGCGCGGGTGCGCTCGTCAGTCAGCTCCTTCATGACAAGCTGATCGACGCGGAGGCGGTCGATCAGATCGAGAGCTTTGAAGCGGGCGTGCTCTTCGCGCAGGCCGAGGGCATCATCCCTGCGCCGGAAGCGAATCACGGCGTCGCGTCGGCGATTCGCCAGGCGAACGAAGCCAAGGAAGAGGGCAAAAAGCGCGTCATCCTCTTCAATCTCTGCGGCCACGGTCACTTCGACATGTCGGCGTACGAGGCCTACTTCTCGGGCAAGCTCCATCGACACGAGCTCAGCCAAAAGGACATCGACTCGGCGCTTTCCGACCTTCACACGCCCGAAATTCCCGAAACGGCTGCCTGAGTGCGCGTGTAGCGAACATGCGCATCACGTCCATCGAGCTTTTTCACGTCTCGGTTCCACTTCGTCAGACGTTTTGGCCGTCGTGGATTCCTGGGTACCCGCAGACGCACAACCGCTTCACGCTCGCGAAGCTGGTGACCGACCAGGGGATCGAGGGCTTCGCGGCCGGGCAGTCGATGGGCAAAGAGCGGCAGGGCCTCGGAGACCTGCTTGGCGGCTACCTACTCGGAACCGATCCCACCGACATCGATCGCGTGCAGGACTTGCTGAAGCAAGCCGGGTTTTTGGGGTGGCGAAACTTCTGGTTGGAAGCGGCTTGCTGGGACATCAAGGGCAAAGCCGCGGGCAAGCCGGTCTACGAGCTGTTTGGTGGCACGCCGCGCCCGCTTCCGGTCTACCTCTCGACCGGCGAAGTGCATCCGCCCGAGCAGCGCGTCGACGAGCTGCTTCGAATGAAAGAACGCGGCTACCGCACCGCCAAGCTTCGGGTGAAGAGCCCGCGTCTCGCAGAAGACATTCGCCAGATCGAGGTGGTGCGCAAAGGGATCGGCGATGACTTCGTTCTTGGCGTCGATGCGAATCAGGGCTGGGTGGTGTCGATCGTCGATCGCGTCCCGGCCTGGGATCTGAACCGAGCCACGGAGTTTGCGGCGGCCTGTCACGACAACGGAATCTCGTGGCTCGAAGAGCCGCTCGACTGGCACGATTACGATGGGCTCGCGGCTTTGAAGAAGGCTTCGAAGGTCAAGATCGCCGGCGCGGAGCTCAACCACGGCTGGGCCGAGATCAAGATCATGTTCGAGAAGGACTGCTTTGACATCTATCAGCCGGACGCCTGCTTTGCCGGGGGCATGGCCCAGGTGAAGAAGGTCATCGACGCCTGCCACGAGCACGATCGCATCTACTCACCGCACACCTGGACGAACGGCATCGGCTTCTACGTGAACTGGAACATGGCGCTGGCCGATCAAAAAAACAGCCACCCTCTGGAGTACCCGCTCGAAGAACCGTCGTGGATCCCCGAGTTTCGCGAAGGCATCATCGACCCGATTCTTCCCAACGCCAACGGCATGCTCCCCCCTTTCCGGCGCCCCGGACTCGGCTTCGAGATCGACAAAAAGAAGCTCCGCAAGTA
>CAMYJN010000479.1 GCA_947258625.1 uncultured Polyangiaceae bacterium
CGAGAACCAAGGCGATGAACATTCCGTACAGGTGCGTTTGAAATCCCCCGCCGTGCCCCGCATGGCCAAGGTGCTCGCTCGGCACGTGGACGACGAACAAGGTGGCAAAGGATACGATCGATAGCCCGGCGATCGTCCAGGTCCACTTTGGCGCAAGCATCACCGCAGACATCGCGATGTAGACGACGTAGATGATGCTGAACGGATTGGTCGGGCCGCCCGAAAGGTAGAGCAGGCCGGAGAGGAGCGCGACGTCCAGCACTAGAAACGCACCCAGGTGACCGGCATTCGCCTTGCGATAGGCCAACCAGAGGTTCGACACGACGCCGACGGCCACCAGCGACCACATCGGCATGATGGGCAGCGCTACATCGAGGCCCTCGGTGGCGATGAGTATCGCCGCCGCTTGAATCCCGAGCGCCCCCCAGCGCATTCGCGCCAACCATTCGGCACCAGTGGCCGCCGCTCTATCCGCTGCGCTCACGACTCGGTCTGAGCATCGCCCGTAGAGCCCATGTCGACGCTGCCGTACATCGCTTCGGCGATCCTGTAGGCGCTCAGCTCGAGCGTCTCGAGCGCGTCCTTGATGGCGATGGCGTCGCCCTCGTCGACCGAGAAGTGCAAGGACTCGATATCGGCCTCCACCTGGGCGACCACGTCCTCTGGAACGAGCTCTCTGCATTCAGCGACCGCCCGCTCGCTGGTGTAGAGCAGAGCTTCGGCTGCATTCCGCAGCTCGGCGAGCTCACGGCGCTTCTCGTCGCTCGTCTTGTACGCCTCGGCCTCTCCGATGATGCGTTCGATGTCTTGCTCGGTCAGCCCGCTGGATGCAACGACGCGGATGTTCTGCTCACGGCTGGTGCCAAGGTCCTTGGCGCTCACGTTGACTACGCCATCGGCGTCGATGTCGAACGTCACCTCGATTTCCGGCACGCCCCGGGGTGCAGGCACGATTGGTGCGAGCTCGAACTTGGCCAAAGATTTGTTGTCCGCGGCCATGTCGCGTTCGCCCTGCAGGACGTGAATCGGCACGAACGACTGGTTATCCACGCTGGTCGTGAACACTTCTTTGGCGCGCGTGGGGACGGTGGTGTTGCGTGGGATCAGCTTGTGGAACACACCGCCGCCGGTTTCGACGCCGAGGCTCAGGGGCGTGACGTCGAGAAGCAGCACCTCTTCGACTTCGCCGACCAGCGCGGCGCCTTGGAGCGCAGCGCCCAGCGCTACGACCTCGTCGGGATTGACACCCTTGTAGGGCGGCTTCCCAAAGAAATCCTCGACCTTCGACTGGACCATCGGCATGCGCGTTTGACCGCCGACCAGGAGGATTTCGTCGATGTCTTCCTTCTTGATGCCCGCGTCGTCCAAGGCCTGCTGGCAGGGTCCGAGCGTCCGGTCGATGATCTCCGAGACCAGGATTTCGAGCTCGCTCCGCTTGAGCTTGGTTTCAAGATGCTTCGGGCCCGATTCATCGGATGCGATGAACGGAAGGTTGATCTCCGTTTCCAACGAAGACGAGAGCTCGTGCTTGGCGTTTTCGGCCTGCTCCTTCAGACGTTGCAGCGCGACGCGGTCATTGTGCAGATCGATCCCGCTGCTTTCTTTGAAACGCCGGGTGAGCTCTTCGACCAATGCGTTGTCCAAGTCCTCGCCGCCGAGGTGGGTGTCGCCCGAGGTAGACTTCACGCTGAAGACGCCGTTGGCGATTTCGAGAATCGAAATGTCAAAGGTGCCACCGCCTAGATCGTACACGGCGACTCGCTTGCCTTCCTTCTCGTCGAAGCCGTATGCAAGCGCAGCGGCAGTGGGCTCGTTGATGATGCGTCGCACCTCGATTCCAGCGATCTTGCCTGCTGCAATCGTTGCGGACCGCTGCGCGTCGTTGAAGTACGCGGGGACAGTCACGATCGCCTCTTCGACGTCCTGGCCGAGGAACGACTCCGCGACCTCCCGCATCTTTTCGAGGACCATGGCGGAGATCTCAGGCGGTGAATACCGATGGCCCTGGGCCTGGATCCAAGCGTCCCCGCCATCGCTCTCGACGACCTCGTACGGCACCGCTTGTTTGTGTCGCTGTGCCGGCTCGGCATCGAACGGCAGTCCCATCAATCGCTTGATGGCAAAGACGGTGCTCTCCGGATTGGTCACGCCTTGACGCTTCGCCACGCTGCCCACCCGGCGTTCGCCGTCCTTCGAAAAAGATACGACCGAGGGCGTGGTGCGGCTGCCCTCGGCGTTTGGAATCACCTGCGGCTCCCCGTTGTCGACAAATGCAACACAGGAGTTCGTCGTCCCCAGATCGATCCCGATGATCTTCCCCATCTCGCCCTACTCTCCTTTATAGCCCGAGATGGGACCCCAACGCATCAAAGGTGCCACTATTCATCCCCGCCGGTGCCATCCTCGCCCGCGTCACCCTTCTGACCGCCGCCGCCCGATACCGGCTTCGCGACGACCACCATGGCTGGCCGCAACAATCGCTCCCCGAGGAAATAGCCTGGAACGACCTCCGATACGATGGTGCCCGGCGCATGCTCTTCGGTCTCTTCTTGCTGCATGGCGTCGTGGCACGTCGGGTCGAACTGGTTGCCGACCGTGGGAACTCGCTTGAGGCCGAGGCGGTTGGCGATGTCGTCGAAGCCGCGCAGAACCATGCGCACGCCGTCCGAAACTGCGGACACCTCGGTGGCACCGTCCACGGCGTCGGCCGCGCGCTCCAGATTGTCGACGATCGGCAAGACCTCGCGGAGCGTGTCCTCGATGGTTCGTCGGCGAACCTCTTCAATTTCCTTGCGGGACCGCTTTCGAAAGTTGTCGAAGTCCGCAGCGATACGCAGGAGCTGATCGCGCATGCGATCGCGTTCGGCGTGAGCCTTTTCGAGGTCGCTCGGCTCCGAATCGGCCTCGTCGCCATTTTCGTCCTCTGGAAAGATGACCTCGTCGTCCTCACCCGCGCCGTCGGCCTGCTCGTCTTCCGGCTCGTCCTCCACGTGTTCGCTCATTGTCGCTGACCGTCTTTCTCTAGGAACCCTTGGACCTGCCCGGTAGCCGTCCGTCGAGGACGTCGCTTAGCACATCGGCGGCAAATCCGACCAAAGGTACGTACTTCTTGTAGTCCATGCGCGTCGGACCCACGATTCCAAAGGAGCCGACCCGGGCGCCATCCCGGC
>CAMYJN010000480.1 GCA_947258625.1 uncultured Polyangiaceae bacterium
ATCTGATCGAGCAGCGCGACCGTCGCATCGCCGTCGGCGGCAAGGCCCGGCACCGAACGGCACGATTCACCCCGGCCGAGTGGGCTCAAGGAACGATCGAAATGGGGCTGTCGGGACGGTTCGATTTCATCAATCCGCAGCAGCAGAACCTCATTGCGGCGACCCTCAACCAGACCTGGGACGAACGCGTCGACGCGAACGTCGTCCAGGGCGACATCGGCATCTGGGTCGACCTCGACTGGGACTTCACCAAGTACCTCAATTTCAAAGGCGGCGTCCGGGTCGACGCACTGTTCTTCGACATCGAGGATCGCCTCCAAAACTTCATCCCGGCCTTTCGTCCGGAAAACTTCATCGAGGGTTTCCGCCGAAGCGCGGCCGGGGTGGTTGCCGGCCCGCGATTGGCGCTGACCGGCAAACCCACCGAATGGTTCGACATCATCGGCTCGTACGGCGAAGGGTTTCGATCACCGCAGGCGCTCACTCTCGTCGACGGCGAAATCCCCCCCTTCAGCAAGGTGCGCTCCGTCGACTTCGGCGTACGGTTTCGGCTCTTCCCCGAGGAGCAGCTCAACCTCACGCTGACCGGTTACCGTACATGGCTCAATAACGACGTCTTCTTCGAGGCGACCGAGGCCAGGCTCGAGAACATCGGCCCCACCAGCCGCACGGGCTTCGTCTTCTACGCCGTCACCAACCCTGTTCCTTGGCTCGTCGGCGCGTTTTCGGTGACCTACGTTCGCGCGGTACTCGAAGGGCCGCCGCCGCGCAGCGTCGAAAACCCAACGCCCCAATTCGACCAGGGCGATCTTCTTCCGTTCATCCCTCCGTGGGTGATCCGGCTGGACGTCGGCGCCACCGACGACTTGGTAGACCTCGGCAAGCACCCTCTACGAGGCCACCTCGGCATCGGGTACACCTATCTGGCGGCCCGTCCACTCCCGTTTTCGCAGTTCGCCGATCCCTTTTCGGTGCTCGACGGCTCGGCGCGGCTTTCGTGGGGGCCCCTCGAGGTGGGGTTCCAGGTCTTCAACCTGCTCGACAAGCAGTACGCCGGAAACGAGTTCGCCTTCGTCTCGAACTGGGACCCAGTGGAGGTGCCGTCACGCATCCCGGCGCGTCACATCAGCGCAGGCCGCCCGCGAACCTTCTTCTTCACGATCGGGCTTCGACTATGAACCGACTTGCAGCGCTCGCGGTGCTCACCCTACTCGTTGGCTGCGGCCAAACCCAGGGAGCGTTCGTCGACGTACCCTTTGCCGGCCAGGGCACCGAGGCCACGGCGTTCGTCAAAGACGGCTGGGAGGTGGCGCTCTCGGAGGCGACGGTCGGCTTCGGCTCGATCTTCTTTTGCGCGACCGAGAGTAGCAGTCCGGATCGATGCGAGGTGGCGATCCTCGAGTTTCGAGAGGGCGTCACGCTCGATGGTCTCGACCCCTCCGTCCAGCCGATTGGCGAGCTCTTTGGCACCACCGGTGACATCAACACGGCGTTCTTCAACTATGGAATCGTTTGGCTGTTGACCGAGCCGCTTCCAAAGGCGCTCGACGGCGTTCCAGGAGGCCCCGCTGCTGTACCCTTCGAAAGCCCGGACTACAGCCCAGGCGGGCACTCGGGCCGCTTCGAAGGAACGGCAACCTGCATCGAGGGCCCCGACGTGTGCTGCCCGGAGGCCGAGACGTGCCCGCAAAGCTATCGATTCGAGGCGTTCGTCGACGTGATCCCCGGCGTCCGAGGAGAGCCGACGATCAACGGGTTGCGGACCAGCGTGACGATCGGCGCTGAGCCGGTGAGCCTGACGGTCACGTTCGACCCGACCGCCTGGTGGCAGATCGTCGACTACGTCCGGCTCGCCAGCCTCGATGACGGTTCGGGGACGGTCGTCCTCGGACCCGACGACCCCGACTACAACGCGGTCGTCATCGCGATGAGCGGAAATCCGCCACCGACGTTTACGTGGTCGACCGACCACGAAGTGAAATGAACACGACGGAAATGGGAGACAAAGAGACATGCGCAAAGCAACGATAACGGTTCTGGCCCTCATTGCTGTCACGGCGATCGGCTGTTCCGATGACGGCGACAGCGGAAACCTCACGGTCGTGCTCGACGCCGAGGACACGATTCCCGAAGGGCTCGCGAGCGACCCGAGCGGGGTGGAAGAAGAGGCGATCACCGACGGCTACAGCGTGCAGTTCAGCCGCTACATCGTCTCGGTCGGCCTCGTGGACATGGCGCAAGCAAATGGGGCCAACCGTCAGCAAAGCTCCGTGGTCACGATCGCCGATTACGTGAATCTCCCAACGACGCTTCCGACGCTCGATACCTTCAACGGAATCCCAACTGGACAGTATTCCGAGTTTGGATACGACACGCCCGTGATCGACGAGAGCGTCGTCAACGTCAACGGCGTGTCCGAGGACGATCGTCAGAAGATGATCGACAACGACCTCACCTACATCATCGCGGGCACGCTCAGTGCAGACGCGGGTGGGTCCAAGGAGTTCCTCATCGAGGCCGATGTGCCCTCCACCTACACGCTCTGCGGGGGGGACCCGGAACTGGGCGTCAACGTGGGCTCGAGCACCACCGCCAGACTTACGATCCACGGCGACCACATCTTCTTCAACGGCTTCCCCGCAGACGAAACCGCGGTGACGCGGCTCGCCCAGTGGATGTGGGACGTCGAAGACCCAGGCGGGGATGGTCTCACGAAGGAGGACTTCATCGCAGCGGAGGATGTGGGGAGCCTTTTCCCAGCATCCGACTACTTCGACATCAACGGCGGACCCGCAGGAACGATCACCAACGCATGGGATTTCATTCGCTCGCAGCTCGGAACGCAGGGTCACCTCGACGGCGAGGGCGAGTGCGAGTGGGGCCCGATCTGAGCTCAGGCTTCTAGAGGGCGGCTCCGGTAACGGGGACACGCTCCCCCTCCAAAACACGCCTATTTTCAAAGCGTTAGCCCCAACACCGCGAAAATTCGAGTCATCGTGGGTTTTCGCGGTGTCCGTCCAACCATCGGGAATCACAGCTTTTTTGAGGGGGGAGCGTGTCCCCTTTTTGAGCTAACTTCTGTGCGTATGGGCTTCCCCATCGCGATCATTGGTGCTGGCTTTGCTGGGATCGGCGCGGCGATTCAGCTGAAGAAGGCTGGCATTCAGTC
>CAMYJN010000481.1 GCA_947258625.1 uncultured Polyangiaceae bacterium
GCGCGTAGTAGGGTAACAAGATGCGCGCCACCGCTCGGAGCGGCATCGGCATGTCCCCCCCGATGACGCCGAGCAGCAACCGAACGTACAGTGGCACGATTCGGTCGAGCTGAAGCGGCGCGCCGATGTCCACGAGCTTGACGTGCGGCCGCAGCGCCTCGATCGTCGCCTCGAGCTCGTCCCGAACGCTGGCGTCGATAGGGCAGAGCGGGTCGTCCAACCAGTAACCGACCCGAAAATCGCTCAGACAATCGGCTCGCGACTCCGGCAGGTTCAGCGACCATCCATCGCGCAGGAGCGTGTCGGGGCCCGCGATGACGTCGAGCGCCAGCTGCAAGTCGCCCGCCGTTCGCGCGAGCGGTCCGACCACCGCAAGATCGGCCTCACTCTTGGTGCCCGGCGGCCCCGGAATGTGCCCTCGCCCCGGCACGATCCCGTGCGAAGGTTTGTGCCCATACACCCCGCAGTAGTGGGCAGGAGTTCGAATCGAGCCGCCGATGTCGCTGCCGATCTCCAATGGCACGAAGCCCGCGGCGACCGATGCGGCGGCGCCCCCCGAGGACCCGCCCACCGTGCGTGTGACATCCCAGGGGTTGTTGGTGCGACCGTAGACCGCGTTGTAGGTCTGCCAGTCGGCCGCGTAGATGGGCAGGTTGGTTTTCCCGAGAACGATCGCGCCCGCTTCGATTACACGCTGAACCGCTACGGCATCCTCCTGCGGCACGTAATCTCGAAGCTCGGGAGCCCCAGAGGTCGTGACCAGCCCCGCGGTTTCCAACGAGTCCTTGATCGTCATCGGCAGGCCGTGCAGCGCGCCCAACGCGTTTCCGTTCGCGCGGGCGGCGTCCGCGATGCGCGCCGTCTCCCGGGCGCGGTCGTAGTCCGTTGCGACCACCGCGTTCAGCTCGGAGTTCAGGGATTCGATGCGCGCAATGCAAGCGTCGACGAGCTCCAAAGAGCTGACGTCTCGGTCTCGCAGCGCCGCGAGACACTCCGAGGCAGAGCGATAGCTCAACTCGTCCATCGTGTCCTCATCCTGCCGCAGCGTACATCAAGGGTCGCGTTCGCCAGCCGACTTTTTCGCTGATCTCGAGTGCTTGGCTTGTTCTCCCCGCGGCCCGGGCTAGGGTCGGTCGAATGGGCGCCGAACCGGACAAGCGCATGGCGCTCAAGCAGTGGCTTCGTGGGCGGCTGACCGAAGGGGAGCCACCCAAAGAGGAGTGGCGTCAGCTCTTGGAGGCCACCTGGGACTACCTTCTGCTGACGCCGGTTCGTGACCTGGTCGACGCCAAAACCGCGAAGGCCGCTGCGGATGAGCTCATGAACGCGGAGCTCGTCACGGAGCTGTCGCGCCCAATCGTGGCGGCGTTCGCCCCCGTGGTCATCGAAGAGCTCAGGGGGGACGAACGTCCGCTCGAACGTTTCTTGCCTCAAGACGCGCAGGCCAAGCTCCAAGAAGCGATCGCTCGACCTGGCCTGGTTCACCCCGACTGGGTTCGCGCCATGTTTCGCGGGGAGGCCGCCGAGGCCGTGCTCAACGACGCCCTGTATCGGGCGCTGAAGGACTTCTCCACTCTGCTGCCACGCTTGATGGTGAAGGTTTCGCCGATGGGGCGTCTCGGAGTTCTCGGAAGCGCAGGTGCCTTTGCCGAGAAGCTGATCGAGGAGCTGGAGAGGCGGATCGAACCCGAGATCAAGTCGTTTCTCGCCGACCGTTCGGAGCAGATTCTGGAGCGCGCGGCCGAGTTCACCATCGCCAAGCTCGACGACCCCGCGTCGATCGAGTTCCGCGCCAATCTGGTCAACTTCGTGCTTTCCAAATCCCCTGCCTTTCTCGTCGGAGCAGCGGATGACGCGCTGCTCGACGACATCGGCGCCGTCGCGGAGCTGACCGCGCGACACGTCGCAGACATGCCCGACATGCGAGCGGACGTCCATGCATGGATTGATCGGGCGATCGAGTGCGCCGCAGACATGAACCTCGGAGAGGCCCTTCATCTCCAAGGCATCCAGGCACGTCCGCCGCTCGACGCCTTGGCCGAGGCGACCTGGCCGGCTTTCACGGCCCTGCTCGGAAGCCCACGGGCCCAGCACTGGATGGACACGCTGCTCGACGAGCTGCTCGACGAGTACGAGCGCATCGGCGACAGCGAAGGCCCCAACGGTGGGTGACCCAATTGATTTCGATGAGAAGCACCGGTTCTCTAGGGCGAGCTCGGATCCGGGGGCTCGGCTTCGGCGTGGGGAGGAACCAACGTCGCGCGCGGCTCTTGTTCCGGTGCCTCGTGAGCGCGACAGCGGTTCAAGTGGAACGCGATTCGCCAGGCATGGTAGGCGACCCGTCTTGCACTGCGTACCGCGTCGAGACGTTCGATGCCTTCGACCGCATCAAACCCTCCGGCGGCCACCCGTTCCAACACCCGTTCGCGATACTCGCGGCCATCGCGTTGAAGCGCTTGCCATGCTGCCTCGAGCCCTTCCTCGCGGACTGTTCGGTCTCCGTGCACGAGCGCTTTGCGCACTTCGTTCAACGCGGGTCCGAGCTGCCTCGCGATGATCGACAGCTCCGGGTCCTCTTGCAAGCTGGCCCAGCGGTCCAACTCGTCGCACCGATCCGCCAGGCGGTCGAGATGGTCGATCACGTGCATCGCGGAGAGGTGTCGATGGTAGGTCCATCCCTGGTCTGGCGAGCTCCGAATGCGTTCCACGTATTCTCGCGTTTCTACCAAGGCTTCCCGTAGTTGCGTGACACGTGCCTCGGCGCCATGTGCGCGGGTCACCGACAGCAGTTGCAGCACCAGCTCAAATGTGCCGGCCGTGAGGTCCGCAAGCGTCGTGCCGAGCGCGTCGAGGGCTGCGGCGGGCGCATCGAGGAGACTCCTGTCCAGACTCTGAGTAAAAGGTGCGGGTTTGATCGGTACGAGCCGAACCAACAGTCCCGCGAACTTGGCGGAGAAGGGCAGAGCCAAGCTCACGCCAATGACGTTGAACAAGGTGTGAAACCCGACCAGCACCAGCTCTGGCTCCGAATCGAGCAGTCGCGGGGCGAATCGCTCGAGCCCCCGCATGAACGGGACGAGGATCAAGAACGCCCCGGTGCCGGCGAGCAAGTTGTACATGGCATGCGCATAGCCGGTGCGCTTTGCGTGAACAGACCCGCCAAC
>CAMYJN010000482.1 GCA_947258625.1 uncultured Polyangiaceae bacterium
TGTCAGGCGCGCCTCCGGCGTAGAGCTTTTCGACGAAAGTCTCCACATAGTCTGGCCGGCGAACGTATTGTCGAGTTGCGGACGAGCCTACGTACTCGCGCGCCTCGTGGAGCTCGCAGTCGTGCTCCCGCAGTGTTCGATCGATCCACCGCTCTGCCGCCCCACGGTCCCCGTCACGGGCGGCTTCGAGACCAGCCGCGCCGGCGTTCTGACGCCACGAGTTGAGGCCCCATGCCAATGCGAGCGAAACGACGAACCAGATGATCTTTGGGAAGTTTGACGCCACCGCGGCTAGCTCCTGAGACTGGTGAAGAGGTCGTATCCGCCCGCGCCGAGGAAGTAGATGCCCAGGCCGTCGAAACCGATGCCCACCCAATCGGCCGTGCCGCGGAGCACCGAGTTGCCGAGGAAGTAACCAATCGCGAGGATCGCGAGACCCGTACCAAAGGTGGCTGCGGCGCGCGTCACGTGCCTGCGTTGCAGTTGCGCGGGCGCGAGCGACACGATCGAATCGCTCGGCTCCTCCGGCAGCTCGACCTCGGACGCGGCTCCGAGGTCAGCCTCGGCCGAGCGAGGAAGCGCCTCGTCGACCGAGATGCGCGGCGAGCCCGGTTCGCCAGCGGCTGCGAACGGGTCAATCGCGGAAAGCCGGCCTGCCGGAAACAAGTCAGCCCCCGGTGGGGAGAAAACTGCAGCGCTATCTCGCCCGGTCGCTCCAGCAATGGGCTTGACCTCCCGTGCGGGGCGACACTCGACCACCGCTCCAATCGCCTCCAGCGCGATCCGCATCTCCCCGGCGGCCTTGGCGGGCACGGCGTGCTTGACGATCTTCGGAACGCTTTGCTCGAGTGACCGCGCGCTCGCAGAATCGATACCGAATGCCGTTTTTAGACGCTCCGCCGGAGAGGCGTCCCCCGGCTCGAATCGAATGATCCAAACGTCGAACCTCGACATCGGCCCGAGGATACCCAGTTAGAGGCCGCAGAGCGACTACTTGGGGGTCCCCGAGGCAAATCCCACAGCCAGGGATGGCACCTACCCGCGAGGGTGATACCGCTCGTGCATCTTGTGCAGACGGTCCCCGGTGACGTGGGTGTAGATCTGCGTTGTCGAAATGTCCGCGTGCCCGAGCATCGTCTGGACGGAGCGTAGATCCGCGCCCCCATCGAGCATGTGGGTCGCAAAGGAGTGTCGCAGCTTGTGCGGCGAGATGGGCTTGGTGATGCCGGCCACGGTCGCGTAGCGCTTGACCAGCCTCCAAAACCCTTGGCGGGTCATCGCCTTCCCGCGCGCTGTCACAAAGCACGCGCGGCTCGCGGGTCGAGCCCATTTCGGCCGCACGGTCCCGAGGTACTCGACCAGCGCCGCTCGCGCGTGTGCGCCGATGGGGACGATGCGTCGCTTGTTGCCCTTGCCGAGCGCAGAAATGAAGCCCTCTTCGAGGTTGAGGTCGCCGAGATCGAGCTTGGTGAGCTCGGTCACGCGGAGACCGCCGGCGTACATCGTGTGCAGCATCGCGCGATCGCGAATTCGGTTCGGCTTCGTCCCGCTCGGCGCGTCCAAGAGCCGAACCACCTCATCGCGATTCAGAAGGTCTGGCAGCTTGCGCAACAGGCGCGGCCCTTCGAGAAGCTCCGTCGGGTCGAGTGGCTGACGCCCCTCCTGAACCAGAAACCGAAAGAAGCCGCGAATGGAGCTCAACGCCCTTGCCTGTGTGCGTGCACTCAGGCCGGACTGCGATAGCATGACGAGGTGGGCAGCGACTCGTGCTTCGTCGACTTGCTCGAGCGCACCTTCATCGTCGAGCCACGCCGCGAAGCGCGCAAGATCGCGGGCGTAGGCGTCCACCGTGTGCGTCGAGAGGCCTCGTTCGACACGCAGGTGCTGAATGTAGTCATCCAACGCACCGTCAAATGCGACGGACATACTACTCGCTACCATGTTCTGATCCTGACGCCTATTTTGTGTACGTCCAGACCCGACCTGTGGGCGCCCGTTTCGTTGATGCAGACAGGGTCACGTGGTAACAATTGATATGGGGATTAGTTATGAAGCAGGACTCCACTTACACTTCGCTTGGCTGGTCGAACCATGAGTAGGCTCATCGGCTACGTCGCGAATCGGGCCGACCGAATGCGTGACGCCCTTTACCAAGAGCGGGCTGTTCTTCACCACGAGACCGCGGCTGAAGACGCGAGCGGTTGGGGCATCGGCTTCTACCATGGGGACGAGGTGCTCCATAAGAAGCGTCCAACTCGTGCAGGGGAGCGAGTCGATTGGCAGAACATCGCGGGCGATGTTCATTCGGACTGCGCCGTGTTGCACATGCGTCAACCAACGGTCGGGGACTTCCGCGCGGAGAACGCGCATCCGTTCCGCATGCGCAGCTGGCTCTTTGCGCATCAGGGCACGATCGGCGGCTTTGATGCGATCCGGGACAACCTAGCGGAGATGATCCCCGACTTCCTTCGACGCAACATCCGCGGGCAGACCGATAGCGAGTTTCTCTTCCACGCGGTTCTCACGATGCTTCACGACGCAGGTCAGCTCGACAATCCTGATGTCAACGAGGCGCAAACGCTTCCGGCGATCAGTGCCGCGGTCACGCTCGTCGAGCGTCTCGCTGCCGAAGTCGGCAGCAGCAACAGCAGCCTCAGCTTCATACTAACCAATGGCCGTTCGATGTACGCGCTCCGGCACGGCGCAGCGATGATCTACGTCGAACGCCAGGGCCTCCACGACCCACCACAGGACTACACGCCCCCGCCCGTGGGCAGCACGCAACTGCGGTACGTCATGGTGGTGGGCGGTGTCGATGAAGACCAGGTCGGTTACGAAACGATTCCCGAACGCTCCGTCGCGGTCATCGACCGAGGTTTGGACGTGAGGGTTCACGCCCTTTGAGCGCCTTCGACCCGTGAACGCCGACGACGAGCTGGTCCTGGTGCTCTGTACGGTGCCCGACGCGACGGCGGCCGAAAAGCTCGCCAAAGGGCTGATCGACGGCCGGCTCGCGGCCTGCGTAAACGCCATTCCGGGGCTGACGTCGTATTATCGCTGGCAGGGCAAAGTCGAGGTGGACTCCGAAGTTCAACTGCTGATCAAGACTCCAAGGGGGCGGTTCGACGAGCTGGCTACGTGGATCAAGGCGAACCACCCGTA
>CAMYJN010000483.1 GCA_947258625.1 uncultured Polyangiaceae bacterium
GTCACGTTTGGCTGTAGACGATCGACCAAGGCTTTCTGCATATCGAGATTGCGGGCCTCTGCCGCTTTTTGTACCGCCTTCCATTTTTCGATCTCATCAGGATCCGGGAATGCAGGTCCCAGGTTCGGATCGGGCAGCGCTCGCAGGAACGCCTGTGCTTCCTGGGATATCGTGCCGGGAATATGCACATAAGGTGTCTCTACTTGCTGGGACAATACTTGACTGGTGAACACAAGCCATAGCGCAAGAACAACACTGCTTTTGCACATCATTTTCTTCATTGCGCCGCCTTTCATGTCTAGTTCAATGTTGAGCAAGGTTCAGTTATCGCTTCGCTTCAGCGGTGGCACGATAGAGCCGTCCGCTGAAGCGTTTGTTAGCTCTCCTTGTGCACAGGTTCTAAGGCTTGGGCGCTTTCCAGGTCTTCATTGCCTCGATGTCTGGCGCGTAGACGCGCATCATTACATCCTACTTTTGGTCTTTCCCGCCTGATGGCAACCAGTTTTCCCTTGGCACACCCTCAGGCTTTTTAGCCGCGCGACCCAGACCGGAGTCGAAACGCTCCGCTAGGGGGCGGAGCCGGGGCTCGAACGGTTCATCGAGAAATCACTCGGTGTCGTTCTTGCGCCGCCATTTCAGACTCAGCCGTTTGCGGGCCGTGTGCACCGGTGTTTCGCTCATGGCCGCAGGGGGCGGTGCACCTTCGGGCGGATACGCCAGTGTGTTGAATACGCGCTCACGATCGGCCTGGGCGAACTCGGGGAACGGAAGGGTTTCGTTGTCGCGCCACGCCTGGACTTCCGCCTCGGCCGCTTCACCCTTCGTCTCGTCGAGGCCACCGTCTTTTGCGAGGTAGGTCGTCTGGGACGGAAAGGCGAAGCCCGTTCCTGCCTCCTCGACGATATCGATGATGCGCAGATAGACATCCTCCTGGATGGCCAGGAACTGGTTCCAGTCCGGCGTGTCGGCGTAAGCGAAGATGTCCACGTTCAGCGAGCAATCACCGAAACCCGCAAACCGCACTCGCGCCGGATCGTTGGTGATCTTGGGGTGTGCCAAGAGCATCTCGCGCAGCTTCGCGAGCAAGAAGCGCAATTGCTCGGCAGTTGTCTCGTAGCGCAGGCTAATGGTCGTTCTCAGAAGCATCCGGTCGCGCAAGGTCAGGTTGATGAGCTGAAGCTTTGCAAAGTCGGCGTTGGGAATCGTGGTCAGGGTGCGGTCGATTCCCCGCAGGCGGGTCGAGCGCAGGCCAATCTCCTCGACGGTGCCGATGCGCAAGGACCCGGAGGCCAGATCTTCGCCGTAGCGGCAGAAGTCGCCCACCTTCAGGGGCTTATCGAAATAGAGCATGAGGCTCGCGATGAAGTTCTCCAGGGTCGGCTGAGCGGCCAGCGCAACCGCCAGGCCACCAACACCGAGGCCCGCCGCCATGGGCGCGACGGGCACGCCGACCTGCGCGAGGCCTGTGACGATGATGAGCACCGCGATGACTAAGCCGAGGAGGCGCAACCCGAATCTCAGCAGGTTGGCGTCCAGGCCCTTTTCGGAAACGCGGGGCGAGGTGATGATGATCTCGGCAACGACGCCGCTGAAGCTGACCACCGCCCAGGCGCCGCCCACGAACATCACCGCCTCGGTCCCGTGCAAAACAACCTCGAGCACGTTGCCGGTGAGGTTGAGTGGCCCCTCGACGAGCTCGTGTACGCCCCAGGCAGCGATGATCACGCTGACTGGCACCAGGAAGCGTCTCCACGTTCGGCCGACGGCCAGCCCGCCGCGGTAACGTCGCCAACGATTTGCCAACCCCGGCAACAGCGCAGCGAGCACGATGGCGAGCATCAGCGCTATCCACTGCCAGACGGCTTGCTCCCAGAACACGGTTTTCGTCCAATCCGGCAGGCCCCTGATCCATTCGAACCAGGTGGGCGGCAGTAGTCCAGGGGCGGCGTGCACGAACTCGTAGAAGCCTTCGCATGCTCCGGCCCGATAGGGGAGCTCACGCACTTCCCGGTAATAAGCTGGAAGGTTCGCGACGGTCGCGGGGGTGAACAGATACTCGCCTCTTTGCGGCCCCTCTTCGACCCTGGCGATCGTGATTTCGGTTTGCGGGACCGTCCAACGGACGACCTCCGTCGGGGCAGTGGGACCTCCTTCTCCATTTTCCGTGGCCGTCGCCGCGCCGGGGATGGCATCGAAAGGCGGCAGCGGGACGCGGTCGAGCACCTCTTTCAGAAGCAACGCCCTTTCGAGCCCGACCTTTGGCGTGAGTGCTCGGGATACTTCGCTCAGGTTGAGCGTGCGTACGGCCCGCTCGAGCGCCTCTCCTGCGCGCGCTTCCGCATCACGCGCAGATTCCGGTGAGAACAGGCTCGGATCGGCCCGGTACGATGCATAAATAGGCATCAACACCTCGTAGGCCTCTTGGACGTTATCGAGAAGGCTCCTGAGCGCGGCTCGTGGGCTCGAGGTATCGGGCGGCTGGAGTGGGCTCTCGAAGGGCTCTTCCGCCGCAGCAGGCCCGGCGAATGCCGAAAACACCAGCATCCAGCACAAGAGGGTCAGTATCAGTCGAGTTTTGAGCATGCGGCGCGAGTTTCACATGCAGGACGGGCACAGACAACTGGTCTCCAATGCGATCGAAACGGGCGCGTCCCCTCAGGTTGTTCAAAGCCTTCATGAGCAACTCGCTCCCAGCTCCAACCGCAGTGTGGTTAGGCGTCTGGATTACATGGACAACTTGCGGAGCTCGTAGAGGTTGATATCACTGCTGAGTGTGCACTCGGGGGTGGGCATCCAATGAAGACATCTCCTAAGAAGCTTGCGTGGTTGCTCAGCAGCCTGATCTTTGTGGCGATCGGCTCTGCCGGGGCTCAGATCACCGGCAACGAGACTCTGGATGCTGACCAGGAGGAGGTCGAAGCCGCCTCTGACGCCCAGCGGGTGCGCCGGATCCGCGAGGCGATCGAACTCGACCGCGTGAGGCTGGAGCAGGCAAGGGCGGACCAGCCGCAGCGTCAGGAGCTCTTTGATCTGCTGGCGGAAGGCATCGCGGCGTGGAAGGCGGACCAGCAGGAAAAGAGGCTACGACTCGAAAAGACGGGCGATCCGGAAGAGAGGGCGAGCCTGGAACGCGAGATCTCGAAGCTCGACGATGATCTCGAA
>CAMYJN010000484.1 GCA_947258625.1 uncultured Polyangiaceae bacterium
AGACGTCGAGGGGAATGTGCTTTTCCTGAGCTCCCTCTTTGCCCGGGATGAGCACCAGCTCACCGTCGTTCCAGCGGTCCCCGAGCTCGACCTCACGAACGCCGAGCTCATCGAGGAGAACTTCGCGCAGAACTTGTCGAAAGGTTTCTTGATCCATGTCGATTCCAATCTCCGAGGGAATGATCGGCCGCGGTTTCGGTGCCGGTTCATCGCGATACCGCCGCGGTACCCCCGCTGCGGGCTTTCGTTTGAGGGCCTGTTCCCAAGGGGTGTCTTTGGACTTGTGACTTGAACAGGTCGCCATGTCCTTGAGAGGCCAACGGCCCTGCCCGAGCCGGCAATCCCCTACCCACGACCCGTCGGGCTCTTCGCGTTTGCGAATGTACCAACCGCAGGTTCCGCACCGGCCTGAGAGGTCGCGGTCCACGGGAGGAACCTAGGGCAGGTGCAGGTGCAGCGCCAGCGCCAGTGCTACACTGCCGCGTGCTTTACTTTGCCTACGGCTCCAATCTCGATTCGGAGAACTGGGACCTCTGGTGCGCAAAGAAGGGCTTCGATGCGGGTTCTATCGAACCCCTCGGCCCCGCATGGCTGCCCGATCACGAGCTGGTCTTCCACTACCAGTCGCGTCTTCGAAAGGGCGGCGCCCTCGACGTTCGACCGCGTCTCGGTGCGGTGATCTCCGGCGCGCTATTTCGGGTTCACGATTGGGAAGGGCTCGACGCGAAGGAAGGTGTGTCCGGCCGGTACTATCGTCGAATCTCGGTAACGGCATTGACCGATGATGGGCGTGCTCATCCAGCAACGACCTATTGCGTGTGCGACGAGCGTGTGGGCTCCTTCGTGCCTCCATCGCCGGCATACCGCGAGATCGTCATGCGGGGCCTTTCGCGTTTCGGGCACCGCCACGATGGGTTTTTCGAGGCAGCCAGCAATGTCCCCGCTTCGGCAAGCCCCAGCGCGATTTTCGCCTACGGCACCTTGATGCGCGGCGAGCGCAATCATGAATTGCTGGCTCCGCAAGTGCTTCGCGCACACGGCCCCGCTCGAGTCGGCGATGCAGCGCTCCTCCAGATCGACTGGTATCCCGGGCTCGTGCTCACCGAGGGCGGAACCGTGCACGGCGAGCTCTACGAGCTCCACGACGTTGCCACAGCGCTCCAAGAGCTCGACTCCTACGAGGACTTCATGGGCTACGAGAGCGCGAGCTCGCTGTATCGACGCTCCCTCATCAAGACCGTCAGTTCGAGTGGCTCGAAGCTCGCTTGGACGTACATCTTTCTGGGTGATGCTGGCCAGTTCCCCTTGATTCCATCGGGACGTTGGTCAGGTGCTTGACGCTTCGCCGCAGAGGCGTACATTAACGACTCAGATGATCAACCACTGCGACAACCGCTACTTTTTTTGGTTCACCGACTGAGGTGGCCTGCGCGCGTTGTCGCTCAAAGGCCGCCTCTCAGGGCGGCCTTCTTGGTTTAACAATCTGAGGCCGTCGTGGGAGGGGCTGGGAGCTCGACCGATGGCACGTACCGATAGAAACCAAGCTCGAGACCGTCACTCTCAGATTCGAGCCAGAGCAAACCGAAAGGCGACCGTCGTGCATGACGGTTCTGCTTTCCAGCTCGCGGCCGATTTGCGCGCCTATGGTTTCGACGTGGCCGAAGGGCCGCTGCTCGCGTCCGCCACGGTGCGCAGCGACCTCGGCAGTCTGGCCGTGATCGCGACACGTCCGGGTGCGACTCGCAGCGAGCGCATGCAGGACTGGACCCGCCAGCTGTGCTGGAACGGCGCGACGCTCATTGCGGTTGGTGCGGCGATGGGCCCGGTCGCCGAGTTCTTCGGCACCCGGCGTACCACGCGTTCCGATGAACCGGTCAGCGGCCGCTTGGCCAACGTGGACTGTGTGGAGCAAGGCCTGTTCACCGGCTTGGCCCAGAAGTTCCGCCTCGCGCTCCCGGCCGGAGACGGCTTCCCCGCGTCCGAGCTCAGCTCCGAGTTCCGAGCAACTGCGCAGACCCACGACGGCGAGCTCATCGGCGCCTCACACGTCTTCCGCCCGGTGCACCTACTGCACACGGGAGCGATGGAGAGCGCCGACATGCGCTCGGCGGTTCTCAAGAACTTGTTGAGGTTGGTGAGAGAGAACGGAGGGCGGGCTTTTTGACAGCGGCAGGGGCAGGGGCAGGGACAGCGGCAGGGACAGTGGCAGTGGCAGCTACAGCGATAGGGGGCTGACACTGGCACTGGCGCTGACACTGGCGCTGACGCCGGCACTGGCACTGGCACCGACACCCGCACATGCGCGGCAGCGCGAGCCCGAAGGGCGAAGCCCGGCGCGAAGCGCCGGCAAGGCAAAGCGAAGCGAATGCCGCGCCAGGGAGGATTACGGGTGGGGGTGGGCGGGCGGTGTAACCAACACTGACACTGACACGGGCGGGTGTGCTACGGAGTTCACATGGCCGACGCGCTCGTTCTCACGGACCTCGACGACGACGGGGTTCTCACCGTCACGATGAATCGTCCTGAGCGACGGAACGCGTTCAACTCGGAAGCGTTTCTCGCGCTTCGGGATGCTTTTGTGACAGCCAACGCGGACCCGCGGGTTGCGGTCGTCTTGCTCGCGGGTGCGGGCGATGATTTCAGCTCAGGGCTCGATCTTTCGGCGATCGACATGAATCGGGAGGAGGATCCGCCCTTCGAGCTGATGATGGATGCGATCTGCGCATTCGATAAGCCTCTGGTCTGCGCGGCAAAGGGCTGTGCGATCGGGTTCGGCGCGACCGTCCTCTTTCATGCCGACGTCGTTTATCTCGGAAAGAGCGCCAAGCTGCGCTTTCCATTCGTGAGCCTCGGCCTGGTCACCGAGGCGGCGGCTGCGTATCTGGGGCCGGCGACGATTGGCCACAAACAGGCCGCAGAGCTGCTGTTCACCGCCGAATTCTTTGGCGCGGACAAGGCGCTCGAGTACGGGATTGCGACGCAGGCTTTCGAAGACGACGAGCTTGTGCCACGGGCGCTCGATAAAGCACGTCAAATGGCGCAATGGCCGATCGACTCCCTGGTGGCGATCAAGCGGATCATGAAGGCGATGCACGGTGACAAGGTCGCCCTCGCACGGAAGCTCGAAATGGA
>CAMYJN010000485.1 GCA_947258625.1 uncultured Polyangiaceae bacterium
CGGGTCGCGCAAGAGGTAGGGGGTCGTCCAAACAACCCAATCTCGGGAACCTTCGGTCAAGGGAGGCAGCAAGCGAGTGAGCCACAAAGACCCTCTTGATTTCAGATCTTCGGGAAGCAGGGCCTCGACGGTATGTTGGTTCGACAGGTCCTCAAGGGACACTCGGTTGCGTCCAGTCTCGGTCACTCGGTACACCCCGAGTCGAGAACCCCCCAGCACTTCCGTCATCTTGATGAGGCCCGGGGGCATTCGGAGCACGGAGCCTGCGCTTGCGATGATCGAGCACAACGTCTCCCGTTCTGACCCGGTCCCAAGGTCTAACATCCACCATGACACGAACAACGAGTCCAGGACGGGACCCATCGGAGGGCCTCCGGGCATGTAGTGCCGTTCGGCCTCGTCTATTCGATTGGCGAGCGGTTGGAGAGCCTCTGCGCCGAGCAGGAGGTGACTCAAGGCACCGAGGGTCTTGAACGCCTTCATCCATGTCCCCTGGTCGGGCGGCAGACGCGAGAGGTCGTCGTCCTCCGCGTCGATCTCTTGATGAAGCTCGCGCGCTTCACGGAGCGACTGCAAGTCGACGACGTTGCTTCTCTTCGCGTGACGAAGCCCGCTGATGACGCGTTGCGCGATCGGTCCCATTGACGTCACGATGTTGTGAAGCGCTGCGAGCAGCAAGCCACGCCGAACTCATGGATCGCTATCACCGCCAAGGATACGACGTCACGACCACTAGGAAAGAATACTTTACTTTTCCTTTTCTCTGGTAAAGAATCCTTTCCTAGAGCCAGATGGCGAGAGTTACTGGGAAATATGAGCGTACAGCCGTCGCCGGGGAGGAGATCAGGGCGTTCGTCCCGAGGCCGCTTCCTCCGGCCGACCCGCCTCTGAGCCTAGACTCGGATTCCATGAGGCTCCTCGGTCGGGCCGACAACGAGCTCAACCGCCTCTCGCTCGCGAGCGAGATGGTCCCCTCGGTCGACTGGTTCATCTACGGGTTCGTCCGCAAAGAGGCGGTGATCTCCTCGCAGATCGAGGGGACGCAGGCGACGTTGGTCGACCTGCTGAGGTTTGAGGCACAGCAAGACGAAGATGCTGCGCCAAACCCGGAGGTTCAGGAGGTCTGCAACTACCTCGAGGCGCTGGCGTACGCGCGAAGCCAGCTACGCCGTCGAGACGGACTGCCGATTTCTATGCGCATGCTCAACGGCGCTCACAAACGGCTCATGAAAGGCGTCCGAGGCTCGGACAAGCAGCCCGGGCAGATCCGGCGGAGTCAAAACTGGATTGGCGGAACCCGCCCCGGAAACGCAGTCTTCGTACCACCACCGCCAAGCGCGCTCAACGGGATCTTGAGCGACTTCGAGAAGTACATCCACGCCGACGATGATTTGCCGCCGTTAGTCAGGGCGGGGCTCTTGCATCATCAGTTTGAAACCATCCATCCCTACTTGGACGGCAATGGAAGGATCGGGCGCCTGCTCGTCACGCTCCTACTCGAACAATGGGACCTGCTTGCGCAGCCCCTTCTCTACTTGAGTCTCTTCTTCAAGCGGAACCGAGATGATTACTATCGCCTCCTCAACGCTGTGCGCATTGAAGGCGATTGGGAAAGCTGGGTGCGATTTTTCGTGGAAGGCGTCGCGACAATCGCTAAGGAAGCCACCGACACGGCACGCGACCTCTTCGCTCTCGTGAGCGCCGATCGTGCACGTGCGTTGGCAGCCCCTGCGAGCTCGGTCATGGCCGTTCGTCTCTTCGAAGCGCTGGGACAGCACCCGATCGTGTCGATCGCGCGCGTGACGGAGTTGCTCGACGTCACGAAGCCCACGGCTACAAGAGCCGTGAATACGCTCGTGGACGCGGGCATTTTGACGGAGACCACAGGTCGGCGCCGAGATCGCACGTACAGCTACGCAGCCTACCTCGATCGTCTGCGCGTCGGCACCGAGCTCGAGGGTTGAGTCGACCCAAAATACCCGTCCGGATCTTCCACTCAACCTTCCACTTTGCACGGGACACCACCGGACGGCACGGAACGCCGCGCTTGTCGGTCAACGAGCCCACGCAGTTGGGTGATCCGAACCCGCGCAAATACTGCGCTTCAGTCTAGAACCACCGACTGATAGCATCGCCACTCCGAACCGGAGGCGCGTATGCAACCGAATGCAGAAGGGCTCTACCGTCAAATGTACAAGAGCCGGCGTTTCGAGGAAGCGGTGACGCAACTTTGGAACGACGGGCACATCTCGGCAGAGATGCACCTCAGCAGGGGGGAAGAAGCCATCATCGCGGGCGTGCTCGATCACGTGACCGACGGCGATGCTCTTGCACTCGACCATCGCGGGACGGCGCCGATGATCATGCGCGGCGTCGACCTTGCGTTGCTCATCAAGGAATTCATGGGGCTCGAGGATGGGCTGTGCCGCGGGATGGGCGGGCATATGCATTTGTTTTCGCCCGAACACCTCGCCTCGTCCTCTGGCATCGTGGGCGCCGAGGGGCCTGCTGCCTGCGGTTTCGCGTTTGCAGCGCAGCATCTGCGGCCCGGCAAGGTGGCCATCGCGTTCTTCGGGGAAGGCGCAATGAACCAGGGCATGTTGATGGAGTCGATAAATCTCGCCGCGGCGTGGTCGCTGCCGGTCATCTTCGTCTGCAAGGACAACGGCACTGCGGTCACAACACCATCGGCCGAGGTGACTGCGGGTGACCTGCTCACCAGGGCTTGCGGGCTCGGCGCGCACGCGGTGTCGGTTGACGGAGCCGATGTCGACGAGGTTTGGCGCACGGCTCGCGACGCGTTCCTTCGGGCGCGCGAGGGCAACGGCCCCACGTTTCTGCATGCGACCTGCGTTCACCCCGAGGGGCATTTGCTCGGCGACCCGCTATTGCGGATCGTCCGTAGGCCGGTGCGCGAGCTCAAGAGCAAAGTTGCTCCCCTGATGAAGGCTGCCACCACGGCTGGCTCGACGCTCTCCGAAAGAGCCGCGAGCCTCGGGTCCATCGCCGGAATGCTGGGAAGAGCGCAGAAGACACAGAAGCAAGCGGCCAACGATCCAGTCGAACGGCAGCGCCAACGATTGTCCATTTCGGATCCAGAACGCGGCGAGCTCGAACGGGCTATCGA
>CAMYJN010000486.1 GCA_947258625.1 uncultured Polyangiaceae bacterium
ATTTCATTTGCCTCCTTGGCAAGCGAGGACGAGGTGATCTGGGACTACCGTTCGAGTCATCACAGCACGCGCGGCCATCCCATGCGCGGGCTTCGCGACGCGCTTCGTTCACGAGGCATCCCCGAAGCACGCCGAGTTCATGGCTGCAAACACGGGGCCGAGCTCGAGTACGTCGGCATGGTGATCTGCCGCCAGCGTCCGGGCACGGCGTCGGGCGTTACCTTCTTCACGCTCGAAGACGAAACCGGCTTTGTCAACGTGGTCGTCTGGAAGCAAGTCTTCGACCGCCATGCTGCGCTCGCCAAAACCGCTGCGTTGCTCGGTGTGACCGGCGAGATTCAAAGAGCCGACGGCGTCATTCACCTGATTGCAAAGTCGCTATGGGCGCCGGACGTTTCACTCGCCGAGCAAACCCATCGCTCCCGAGACTTCCACTAATCTTTGGGCTAGCCAAAGCCCAGCAGACCAAGTTGAACGACCCAGTAGGCCTCGATTCCCAGTTGGACGAGGAGAAGAACCGCGCGAAGAGATACGGCCATTTCGCTGACGGAAATCAGGTGTACGGTCGACTGAGCCACGCGCGCTACGAGCACCCAACGCGCCAGCGAATCGGTGATGTCTGCGTTGTCGGTCGCCATCGCGAGAAGAATCAGCGCCGCGAATGCCGGCAGGTTTTCGTAGCAATTGGCGTGCGCGCGGCAAAGCCTATTGGAGAACGGTGAGACGTCCTCACCGCTCGGGAGAAAGTCGTTCGCGGCGCGTTCCTTTTTGAGCACGAGCACCGTGCGATAAGAAACGATCGTCGCCGCCAACAAGATCGTCCAAGCGACATAGCCGACGAGCGCAAGTGCAGAGGGGGACATCTTCATTCTCCTAGTTACAGCGAGCCGGGCGGACTATACCCAAAGCGCCGAGCGGCGAATAGAGTTTACGGGGAGGCTGAGCTGATGAAAACGCTGATGCTGACGAGATCCGAGGTTGAACGACTTGCAACGATGGAGCTCGCCGTCTCCGCCGTGGAGCATGCATTTGCTGCCTTTGGGCGCGGCGAGGCAACCATGCCTCCCAAAGTCTACCTGCCGATCGATGATCACGATGGCGACTTCCGCGCGATGCCATCCCGTCTCGGCAACTCTGCCGGCATCAAGTGGGTGAATGTGCACGCGCAGAATCGCAAGCGATTCGGACTACCAACCGTCATGGCTGTCTACGTGCTCAACGATCCGGCAAACGCATTCCCGCTGGCGGTCATGGACGGCACTTTGCTCACGGCGCTGCGCACCGGTGCCGCAGGTGCAGTTGCATCCAAGTACCTGGCACAGCGCAATCCGAAGACCATCGGTTTCATCGGCTGCGGAGTGCAGGCGCATACCCTCCATGGCACGCACCAGGTAGTTTTCGATGGGTTCGAGAGTCTCGCGTACGACCGCAACGAATCGACCGCAGCCGCCTTCGCCGATCGGGTTGGCGGGCGTGCGGTGACGTTGGAAGAAGCGGCTGGTGCCGACATCGTATGCACGGCGACGCCGTCACGAACGCCTTTCGTGAAGGACATTTGGATCCATCGCGGGGCACACATCAATGCCATGGGCGCCGATGCACCTGGCAAGCAGGAGCTCGCGACCGAGTTGCTGCAGAGCTCGGCCATCTATATCGACGACCTCCATCAGGCGACGGCAAGCGGGGAGATCAACGTTCCGCTCGCGGCCGGCGACATCGAGGCGAGCCAACTGGCGGGCACCCTGGGCGAAGTCGTTGCGGGCCTGTTGCCGAAGCCGGACGTCTCGACGACGACCGTCTTCGACTCCACGGGCCTCGCCATCCAAGACGTTTCGCTCGCGCGCGCGATCTACGACGCTGCCCGGCGACAATCGATCGGCCACGAGGTCGACCTCCTCGGCCTCGACGCCCCATCGGACGATTAGCCGGGGAAGGATCGCCGAGCGAGCTCCAACCGAAAAATGTCGGTTTGTGACGGCGGGCAGTACGCTCCCGCGGGTGCGGCAGCTAGTCCCCATGCTCATCTTCGCAGCGCTCCTCTGGCCGTCGCCGGGAGCCGCAGAGGACGTCGGCGCTGCCTTCCTCGGACATCCGGATGCCCAGCGAATTGAGGCTCTGCGGACCGCTGAGACTGCCGAAGTCAAGAAAGGCAAAGGCGGTCGCAGCCTGGCGTTCAAGGTCACGCTGACCGACGGCACACGTGGCTACTTCAAACCCAAGCAGAGCTTTTCGGCCGCACACTGGTACTCCGAGGTCGCCGCGTATTACTTGGATCGCGAGCTCGGTATGGGCCGCGTGCCTCCCACGACCGGTCGCAGGTTTCGCTGGAGCGAGCTTCGAGCCGCCGCGGGGGCGGACTCGCGGGTGAGTGAGCTGGCTATCGAAGAGGACGGCACGCTCAAGGGAGCGTTCGTCTGGTGGATCCCTGAGCCGCTCGAACGAGTCCGGATGGGCCGCAGGTGGGAACGCTGGGTACGAGTCCAGAAGTCGCTTCCGATCACGCCCTACCAACGGCCGGTAGGCTATCGCGCCGATCTAAATCGACGCCCTGGGATTCGAGAGGCGACGGACCCGAGTCGGCCGATCGCGCAGAAGCCCGACATCGAGGCGCGACCGGCCGAGCTCTCGGATCTGATCGTCTTCGACTACCTCACGCAAAACGTGGACCGCTGGGGCGGCGACTTCACCAATCTCAGATCCCGAGGAAAAGGCGGGCCCTTGATCTACCTGGACAACGGCGCGGGGTTCTGGCCCGGAGAGCAACGTCTTGGCTTGATGGAGGCTCGCTTGAAGGCCCTCCAGCGGTTCCGCCGGTCGACGATCGACGCGGTGCGAACGCTGGATATCGAGCGCTTTGCTGCCAGATTGCGGGAAGATCCGCTCGCTCCCGTCCTGAATGAGAAGCAACTGGACGGCCTCGAGCAGCGCCGTCGCGCCGTCCTCGAACATGTCGAGGCCATGGTCGCGCGCTTCGGTGAGCCGCGCGTGTTCGCGTGGTAGGTTCCAAGAGTGAACGAGCGACTTCGGCTTCCGGCTGAATGGGAGCCACATTCGGCCTGCTGGCTTGCCTTTCCATACCTGCAGGACGAGTGGCCGTTCAATCTCGGCGCCGCACAGGCTTCGAT
>CAMYJN010000487.1 GCA_947258625.1 uncultured Polyangiaceae bacterium
CGGCACCTATTTTCCGAACGAGCCGCGCCATGGGATGCCGAGCTTCCGGCAAATTCTGACCGGGGTCACGCAGGCTTGGAACACCGACCGCGAGAACGTCGTTGGGAGCGCCGGCCAAGTCGCCGAGCAACTGCAAGCGCTTTCGGGTGTCGGCTTTGAAGTGCAGGAGCTCGACGCTGAGATCCTTCGAAGCGCAGTTCGGGGCCTGCAGGGGCGATTCGATCCGAGCTGGGGCGGGTTCGGCGACGCCCCGAAGTTTCCACAGCCGATGACGATCGAATTTCTGCTTCGCGAGTTCGTCCGGGTTCAGGACGCTGACGCCCTCGAGATGGCGGAGGTCACGCTTCGCAAGATGGCGCAGGGTGGGATGTACGATCAGCTCGGTGGTGGCTTTGCGCGGTACTCCGTCGACCATCGCTGGCTGGTCCCGCACTTTGAAAAGATGCTCTATGACAACGCTCAGCTCGCGCGTGTCTACCTTCACGCCTGGCAGATTACGGGCAATGAGCTCTACCGCCGGATCACCGAGGAAACCCTAGACTACGTCCTGCTTGAAATGCGCAACGAAGGCGGCGGCTTCTACAGCAGTCAGGATGCGGATAGCGAAGGCGTCGAGGGCAAGTTCTACGTCTGGTCCGCCGATGAAATCCGCGGAGCCCTCGGCGAGGACGCGGACACCTTCATGCGGATCTATGGTGTCTCCGATGAGGGCAACTGGGAAGGTCACAACATCCTGAACCTGCACCTCGACCGTGCAGCGCTTGCAGCACAGCTCGGAATTGATGCCGGGCAGCTGCAGGCACGGATGGCTGCCGCTCGGTCGGCGCTTTATGAGCTCCGCTCGAAGCGCATCTGGCCCGGTCTCGATGACAAGGTCCTGACCTCCTGGAACGGCTTGATGCTCGCCGCCTTGGCCGAAGCCGGGCAGGCCTTCGACCGACCCGATTACCTGGAAGCCGCCAGGTCGAACGCCGAGTTCCTGCATCGCACCATGCGGGGCGAGTCCGGGCGTCTCTTCCGAACCTGGAAAGCCGGCGCAGACGCCAAGTACAACGCGTACCTCGAAGACTATGCCTATCTGGCCGATGGCCTGCTGTCGCTGTACGAAACGACGCTCGAGCCGCGCTGGTTCGACTGGGCACGCGAGCTGGGGGAGATGATGCTCACGCATTTCCGCGACGCGGAGAAGGAAGGCTTCTTCGACACCTCCGACGACCACGAAGAGTTGATTCACCGGCCGAAAGACCTGCAGGACAACGCCGTGCCCAGCGGAAGCTCGGTGGCCGCGACCGTGCTGCTCAAGCTCAGTCTGCTGACCGGAAACGGCGACTACTGGCAAGTTGCCGAACGAAGCATCGCGACCATGGGAAAGTTCATGGGCCAGTATCCCTCTGGTTTCGCCCAATGGCTCAATGCCACGAGCTTCATTCTCGCTGAACCGAGAGAGGTCGCACTGGTCGGAAGCCAAGAGGAGCTCGGGCCCCTGCTCGCCGTCTTGCGCACCGGCTACCGGCCGTTCCAGGTGCTGGCCGCGGGCGATGGCGGGGGGGACGACCTCGTGCCGCTCCTCGAGAATCGGAGTCGAATCGATGGAAAGGGAACAGCCTATGTCTGCCGTCAATTCGTCTGCCAGACTCCAGTGACCAGCCCGGACGAGCTTTCCCGCCAGCTGGAGACGACTTGAAGCGTCGCTGGCTCCTGTTTGCCGTGCTAGCTCTCGGTCTCACGATGAGCTTTGTAACGGCGGCGAGAAGCGCGAGTGCGTGGAAGGCTTTGATCGCCGCACGCTTTCCCGACGTTCGCTGGGTCGACGCCGAAACA
This sequence comes from uncultured Polyangiaceae bacterium, assembly GCA_947258625.1. GTDB lineage: Bacteria > Myxococcota_A > Polyangia > Polyangiales > Houyiibacteriaceae > SG8-38. The sequence goes on from CAMYJN010000487.1 coordinate 1,822, forward strand.
CTCGCTGGCTGGATGAGCGGCACCAACGCAGGCGAGCTGGTTCTACTCGACGTGCGCAATCCGGAGGAGCAGGAGGTGAGCCAACTGCACGGCGCCCAGTACCTAGACCCCGTGCATCCCGACATCGCGGCCCTGGGGATTCCAAAAGACGCCAAGGTCGTCGCCTACTGTTCTATTGGGTATCGAAGCGCTGCAGTCATCGAAGACTTGGAGCGCGCCGGAATTCATAACGTCTACAACCTCGAAGGAGGGCTCTTTGACTGGGCGAACCAGGATCGACCCGTCTATCGTGGAGAAGAGCGCGTCGAAGAGGTTCACCCCTACAATCGTCTCTGGGGCCTGCTCCTTCGCAAAGATCGACGGGCCGCTCAGTAGCGGAAGGAACCGCGCTACTGCGAGGGCGGTTCGTCGATGACGACGGGATTGCGCGGCGGAGCATCGGGGGTCCCCGTCGGCGGCGCCGGCTCTTCGGGGAAGTCCGGCACGGTCCAGTCGATGCCGTCATCAGGCTCGGACTCTGTCTTGGGCACTGGAGCTGGCGCTGGCGCCGTCACGGGCGCTGGCTCTGGCGCTGGCACCGGCACTGGCGCTGTCACCGGCGCTGTCACTGGCGCTGTCACTGTCTTCTTCTTCGGTTTCGTCCGCTTCTTCTTTGGCTTCGGTCTGATGGGCTCGGGCTCCGCAACCGAATCGGGTACGAGCTCCGGCGCCGGGGCTTGCTCTGGCTCCACCGCCTCGACCGGCAGCTCTTCCGCAACCGGTTCCACCACCGCAGGGGCCTCGCCGAGTACCGCGTCGGTGGCGACGTCAGCAACGTTGGCGTCCTCTTCGACCGGGGCCGGCGGCGCCGCGATCGGCTCGGGCGTCTGCTCGTCGGCGACAGCGCGGGGAGCGCGCTGCGACCACCAAGTACCGGCTAGGATAATCCCGAATACGAACGCCAAGACGCCCAATGAAGCCCAAAGCCAGCCGTATTTCCTCCGTTTGGTCCGGGTCACAGTCGGAAGGTCGTGCGAAGTGGTCCCAAACGGCCTCGGCGCCGACGAAAGAAACGCCTCGTCATCGGGATCGCGGGTCACTGCGACCGGCAAGGTGGCGGCCAAAGGAGATGGCGAGCTCGGTGGTGCACTCGAACTGAGCAGTTCTCCCAGATACGACCCCGGCGCTGCCAGCTCCTCGCCCCAGATCGTGCCGATGAGCAGCGCCCGCGCGTCGGGCAACAAGCCGGCGTTGCCCGCGGCCTCCGCCAGCGAGTCGAGGAACTCCGCGAGCGTTTGCTGTCGCGCATCGGGGTCTTT
>CAMYJN010000488.1 GCA_947258625.1 uncultured Polyangiaceae bacterium
CTTCGAAGTGCATCGGAGGCCCGTAGTACACCTGACAGGCAACCGGCAACGGAAAGAGAATGAGCTGAGGCGCCACGGGAACGAACGGACCGTTGAGCAGCTTTGCGAGCCACTTGATGTGAAAGAGCTGGGGAAACGACTCCTCGCCGCCGATGAACGCGCAGGGAATGACCGGAGTGCCGGTCTTGAGGGCGAGCCGCATGAACCCCGTGCCGAAGCGCACGAGCTTGTAGCGGTCTTTGTAAAGCTTGCCGGCGCCGCGGGCGCCTTCCGGAAATACGAGCACCAAGCGCTCATCATTGAGCAGTTGCTCGCCATGCTCGGGCAGGCCGGTCAGGTGGCCGAGCTTGCTCAACGCGGGTCGCGCAAACGGAGAGCGGGTCAGGAAGTATTCGGCCATGCCCTGGCCGAGCCGAGGCGCTTCGTCGTTGAGCATCAGCGAAGTGAGAATCATTGCCGCGTCGGCGCCGAGACCGCCCGAGTGATTGGGGATGATGAGCCCGCGCCCTGTCGCTGGAACGTTCTCGAGACCGAACGCCGTCACCTTGAGGTAGTGACGGTAGATGTAGGCCATCGGTGAATACGCGCGAACGAGGGCCTTTCGTGAGAGCCCAAAGCGATCGAAACCGTAGTCGTCGAACTCGATCGGGAGGCGTTCTACGTTTCGCCTGACTTGGGGGTCATTTAGGAGTGACATGGTCCCGGCGTGTGGAGCTCAATCAAGGGAAAGCCATCGTGCGACTTGCGCGCGAATTGTACCGCTCGGAACGCCTACTTGATCGGCTTCCAGAGTGGGCGCTTGAAGCACCAGAGCGTCGAGCCTTTGATGCTGCCGGCGGAAGTCACGAGCTCCCAGCCTTGCTCACCCATCTTGTTGGCTCGTTCGGTGACCTGCGCGACACCGTCAGCTTCGAAGCATTGGTACTGCCATTGGGCTTTCTTAGGTGGACCGTCGGCCGCGACCGGGTTGACCCCTGCGATGAACGCGCCTGCGACCAAAGCTCCCACGACAAACACAGCAACGATGATGGCTTTCATGACCATACCTCCTCAGAGCGGCGTTTATAGCACGGGGCTCTGCCCCCTACGCGTCGCGTGGCCGCTGGAGGGCCGGTAAATATATGAATTAATCGGCTATTCATGGATCAGTGGTCGGAGACCAGAGCATCCATTACATTGGAATAATGCAGCTTAAGCATATTTCAACAGTCTTGTTTGGCTCTTCTCTCGTTCTCGCCTTGAGCACCTGCGGCGGCAGCTCGAACGGCGACGCCTTCATTGGAACCGGAGGCATCTCCGGAAGCAGCGGGACGGGTGGCGTTGCTGGGACCGGAGGCGTCGGCACGGGTGGCACCGGTGGAGTGGTTGGCACGGGCGGCACTGGTGTGGTGTCCGGCACAGGTGGCAGCTCGGGAGAATGTCACATCATTCAATGTGCCGGGCGCGTCACCGATTGCGGAAATTGCATCGATGACGACGAAGACGGCCTCGTGGACAACGACGATCCCGAGTGCCTCGGGCCCTGCGACAACTACGAGGGCGAAGAGTTGCTTTCTGGGGTCGGCGGTGAAACCGGTGAGCAGTGCAAGGCCGACTGCTACTTCGATTTCGGAAATGGCGCGGGCAATGACGACTGCCATTGGAGCCGAAGCTGCGATCCGCTCGAGCCCAAAGTCCAGTGCACGTACGATGAAGGCTTGCTCGGGAGCAAAGACTGCCCCGACACCCAGTCGCAACTCTGCGAGGACGTGTGTGTACCGCTCACGCCGAACGGCTGCGACTGCTTTGGCTGTTGCACCTTCCCCAAGCTCGCAGGCATGGGCCCAGGTGGTGACGATGGCTATGTGTACATCGGCTCCGAATCGGGATGCACCTTCGACACGGTGACCGACCCGGCTTTCTGTCAGGCATGCACGCCGGCAGGGAGCTGCTTGAACACCTGCGGGCGTTGCGAGATTTGCCTCGGCAAGCCCACGATTCCCGAAGACTGTTTCCCCGGTAGCGGTGGTAGCGGTGGCGGCGGTGGTGCGGGCGGTTCCGGTGGCGGGGATCGCTGTCCGGTCGGCAAGCAAGTGTGCGACCTTCCTGGCGACGACCCGTGTCCAAACGGCTCCTTCTGCCTAACCGGCTGCTGCACCGAAATCGTCGTGCAGTAACGGTTTACCCAAGGATGTCCGTCACCCGGAGTACGTCGTCGGGGTCGGATGTCGTCGGCACGAGCAAGACATCGTCGGCACCGGCGTCTTTCGCCTGATTCACCGCGTCTTTGAGGGCCTGGGGCGTGGTCACAATGCATATCTGTTTCACGCTTTCGCGCGCGACGGGCACCATGAAGTTCAAATATCGATCGAGGTAGCCGTCGAGTTGCTCGCGGGCGTTCGGGCCGAGCGCGTACCAAAAGCCCGTGCCGAGCCAGGGCGCGGGGCGGCCGCGCTCTTTCCACGCTCGACGCGCGGCTTCGAATTGGAGATTCATCTCGGCAGCGGATGGCCCGAAGCTGAATCCGCACAGGCCATCGGCCCACCTCGACGCGGCCTGGATCGACTCGACCATCAGCGAGCCGGCGAGAAGCTTGGGCCCGCCTTTTTGCAGCGGAGTGGGGCCCACGGGCAGCGCGCCTTCGACGACCGGTTCACCGCGCCAGACGCTGCGCATCATCTCGACGCTCTTGGCGAGACGCGTGAGCCGATGGCCGAGCGGCGCGTCGACGGATTGGTAGTCCTGCTCGCGGCCGCCTACGCCGAGGCCGGCGACGAAGCGACCGCCGGACAACACGTCGAGCGTCGCGAGCTGCTTGGCCAGCATCACCGGGTGATGCAGCATTGGGACGAAGACGCCGCTCACGATTTTGACACGCTCGGTCAGGGCGGCGGCGGCGGAGAGCGCTGCGGTCATGTCCGGGTTGTAGAAGGAGATTCGCTGTCCCTGTCGAGGCCCGGTGCCATCACCGGAAGGTTCATGCCGATTTCCATGTGCTCCCTCTGTCGAAATCCGGGGCTCGTTGCATCTCCCCAAATTGGCGTCTAGGACTGGGGGCACCATGCGCAATCCCAAGGACTTCTTCAAACCCATGGCCATCGGCGCACCGGAACCCCCACGGGAGATCCCG
>CAMYJN010000489.1 GCA_947258625.1 uncultured Polyangiaceae bacterium
GACGCTTCTCGCGCGGATCGTGACGATGGTCGCGGAGGCGCAGCGTAGCCGGGCCCCCATCCAGAAGCTGGCGGACGTAGTGTCCGGCTACTTCGTGCCGATCGTGATCGGGGCGGCCATCGTGACGTTCTTGATTTGGGGGCTGTTCGGACCCGAGCCCCGGATGGCGCACGGTCTGATCAACGCCGTTGCAGTCCTCATCATTGCGTGTCCGTGTGCGCTCGGGCTGGCGACGCCTATGTCGATCATGGTCGCCATGGGGAAGGGAGCGAGTGTCGGCGTTCTGTTCAAGAACGCCGAAGCGATTGAGGTGTTGCGCACAGTAGATACGATTGTGGTGGACAAGACGGGAACGCTTACCGCGGGCCGGCCGACGGTGGTGACTGTCGAAACGGTCGAGGGATTCGACGAGGGCGAGTTGCTGCGCGCTGCGTCCGGACTCGAGCGAGGAAGCGAGCATCCCTTGGCCGAAGCGATCGTTGCCGGCGCCATCGAAAGAGGCATTTCGGTTCCACAGGCCGAATCGTTTCAGTCCGTGACCGGCCAAGGCGTCGTCGGCTGTGTTGCAGGCCATGACGTCGCCCTCGGTAATCGTACGCTGCTCGAAGGGATGGGCGCATCCGCAGGCGCTCTGGCCGGACGGTCAGACGAGCTACGCGGCCAGGGTCAAACGGTCATGTTCGTGGTCGTCGACGGAGCGGTTGTCGGGATTCTCGGCGTGGCCGACCCCATCAAAGACAACACACCGGAGGCCATCGCCGCCCTGCATGCCGAAGGAGTGCGCGTCGTGATGTTGACCGGCGACCACCGCAAGACGGCCGACGCCGTCGCGGCCACCCTGGCGATCGATGATGTCATCGCCGAGGTGCTACCGGACCAAAAGGCAGACGCCATCAAGCGTTTGCAAGACGGCGGAAGGGTGGTCGCCATGGCGGGCGACGGGATCAACGACGCCCCGGCTCTGGCCCAGGCTCATGTCGGAATCGCCATGGGCACCGGCACCGACGTGGCCATGGAGAGCGCGGGTGTGACACTGGTCAAAGGCGACCTGCGCGGAATCGTTCGTGCCCGGAAGCTCAGTCGGGCGACGATGGCCAACATCAAACAGAATCTGTTCTTTGCGTTCGTCTACAATAGCTTGGGGGTGCCGATTGCCGCTGGCGTGGCGTATCCCGTGTTCGGCCTCCTTCTCAGCCCGATGATCGCGGCGGCTGCGATGAGCTTCAGCTCCGTGTCGGTGATCGCAAACTCGTTGCGTCTACGCCGTGTGGATATTTGAGCTGCGACTTGGCTGGCTCCCGGCGCTCGAGCTGGCCCCTTGGTTGGCCTACGGACTACCGTGCAGTCGATGGTTTCGCCGCCATGACCTCCCCGACGGCAACACGAACCGGAACAAAAGCTTGGCTTTGCGGTGGGTTCGAGGCTAGGGACCAGGCGGATGCACCCTACGCTCGAACGGTACATGAGCAGCGCTTCGCTGCATATCGATGAGATTCCTGACGACCGGAAGCGCGCGTTGCAGGAAGTTGCAGCGTTCGTCGCAGCCAAACGCCGGGCCGGGCAGGTCGCCGAGCTCACGTTCATCTGTACGCACAACTCTAGGCGGAGCCAAATGGGGCAGCTCTGGGCAGCTGCGGCGGCGGCGCACTTCGGCGTTGATGGCGTGCGGACATATTCAGGCGGTACCGAGGCGACGGCGTTCAACCCTCGCGCGGTAGCCGCGATGCGGCGTGCGGGCTTCGTCATCGAGAGCCCGGGAGGCGACAATCCGCACTACGGGGTGACGTTCGATGAAGGCGGTCCGGTCATGGAATGCTTCTCGAAAACCTATGATGACCCCGTCAATCCCGCGACTGGTTTTGCCGCCATCATGACCTGCTCCGATGCGGACGAGGCCTGTCCCGTGATTCACGGTGCCTCCCTTCGCGCGCCGATTCGTTACGAAGACCCCAAGGTCGCCGACGGAACACCGGGCGAGGCGTTGGCGTATGATGCGCGTTGTCTGCAGATCGCGACGGAGATGCTGTACCTGTTCGCGCGTGCCGCCTAGCGGACCACGACGGAGCTGCGTTCGGGCGGGGCAGCCAGACTGTCTCGATTCGACTTAGGCTGCCGTCCGTCAGCCTCCGAGATCCCGTACTCCTGTGCGAGCTCCGCGAGGATGAGAACCCGGCCCGAGCGCTCCATCCGTTTTTCGTCGCGATGCAGCGCCTCGATGACGCGGCCGATCAGCTCGGGGCTCTCCGCGTTGGCGAGAAACTTCCCATACGGGCCCTTCATGGCATCGGGATGCTGGAAGAGCGGCTCGTTTCGCTCGGTTCGAACGAAACCAAGCCAGAGGCTCATCGCGGCGACGTCGTGATCGCGAAAGTCGACGGCCATGTCCATCGCCATCTTGTCGACGCCTGCTTTGCCCGCGCCATAAGCGGGGCCGTGCATGTAGCAGCGCCCGCCGTAGCTCGAGGTGAACACGATCAGTGCGCCTCCCGTGCCCACGAGAATGGGCGCAGCGAAATAGCTGGCGACGTAGTGTGAGCGTTGCCCGACGTCGAGAATGCGCACTAGGTCGAGCGACTTCTCCCAAAACGCACCGGACTTGGCGAGCTCTCGCGGCACCGCGGTCGCGTTGTTGACCAGAATGTCGAGTCGCCCTTGCTCGTCGCCGACGCGCTCGAACAACTGACGGACCTGCTCATCGTCGGCGTGGTCGCAGGTGACGGCGATGCCTCGGCCGCCGGCCGCGCTGACCTCAGCCGCGGTGGCCTGCACCGTCCCGCCAAGCGGATGCTTCTTGCCGCCTTCCTGGCTCCGTCCGGTGACGTACACCGTGGCACCAGAAGCACCCAGGGCGATGGCAATACCCTTCCCGACGCCGCGGCTTGCGCCGGTGACCACGGCGACTCTCCTTCGGCTCTCGTTCATCGCGCTAGCCTTCTAGCACGGGGCGCAAACCGAAGTATCTCGTCCGAATCCTCAGCGCGACGCCTACCAGGGCGATCATCACCGGCACCTCGACCAAGGGCCCGATCACCGCGGCAAACGCGGCCCCGTGATGAATGCCAAAGGTCGCGACGGCAACGGCGATCGCAAGCTCAAAGTTATTCGACG
>CAMYJN010000490.1 GCA_947258625.1 uncultured Polyangiaceae bacterium
AAACCAGACCAGCTTCCACGATCAACATCCACGGCAGCCTCGGTGCCAGTGCCGTTCCCAGACCCGCTAGCCGCCCCGACCCCTCCGACTCGGCCCCGGATCCCGCCCCTACCGCGCCGTGCGGAAGCTGTTGATCGTCTCACGCTCGTCGTACTGGTACGTGAACCGCGTCGCTCTTCGAAACGGGTCACTGTCGACGACGATCGGGTACTTCAGATGATCGATCGCGCCCGCTGGAAGGTGGGGTAAGCCGAGGCGGCCTAGGCCGAGCTTGAACACCATCTCGGGAACGGGCAGTGGTCGGCGGCCGGCCGCCCGCACGATGGTCGCGAGCGGCACCGGCGTTGGGCCCGAGACGTTGTAGATACCGTGGAGCTTGTGGGCGAGGGCGGAGACGATCGCTTCGGCGGCGTCTTCCTCGTGGATGAACTGAAAGAGCGGGTCGAAGCCCATGACCAACGGCACGTTCGGCCCATGCATGAACGAGGCGAGTGTGCCGTGCTTGCTCGGGCCCAGCGTGTAGACGATTCGCAGGACCGAAGTCGCGATTTCCGGGTAACGCCATAGCGCGGAGGCGGCGTAGAGATCCGCTGCGACGAGGTCGGCCAACTCGGTGAAGGTGTGAGTCGACATCGGGGGCTCGTCTTCGGTGTGGTAGAGCGGCGAGTCGGCCGCGGCCCCATAGAACGTGTGTCGCCCGACGAAAACCGCCTGCTTCACCCCATAGCTATCGCAGTGATGGATGAAGGCGCGGGTGCCGTACAGGTTCACGCGCATTCGGTCAGGGCTTTGCGTGACGAGGTGGGTGACCGTGGCCATGTGGATCGCGGCATCCGGCCGATGGGCCCGGAACACATCTTCCGCAGGCCGTTTGCGGATGTCGGCTTGGAAGATTTCGATCTCTTCGGGTGCGTCGGGCCAGGGTCGTCGGTCGATGCCAATGACCTCGTACCCATGTCGAACGAGCTTCAGGGCGGTCAAGCGTCCGAGCGTCCCCGAGATCCCTGTCACCAAAACCTTCATCACAGCACCAGGTCTTCTTCCGAGATCTCCTTTTCCCGGAGCTGGCGTCCCTGTCGAATCAAATCGGCGATTCGTTCTTTCACCTGGTCCACCATCGCGCACACCTCTTCGTCGCGCTCATGCCCGGTGCCCTCGAAAAACATCGGCTTCCCATAGAGCAGTTGAAAGCGCGTGGGCTTGGGGATCAGCAGACCCCACTTCGTGACTGGGATGTACGGGACACCGAAAAGCCGGCCGAGCCGTTTGAGATTCGCGACCGTGGGTAGCGCGTCTCCGCCCCCGACGAAGCCGAAGGGGACGATTGGGCTCTTGGTCTCGAGCGCCAGTCGCATGAACCCGGTGCCGAACCCCACCAGTGAATCCGCGTCTTTCGCCAGCTTTGCCGTGCCGCGTGCCCCTTCCGGAAAGACGAGGATGAGGCGTTCGGCGTTCAAGAGGCGTTCGGCTTGGTCCGGGTTACCCGTGAACTGCCCTGTTCGGCTCATGAGCTGCGAGGCCCCTGGAAACTCGTGGATGAACTTGTCGATCATTGCATGGGGAAGCCGCGGCGGCTCCGCGTCGAGCAGCATCGAACCCATGACCATCGCGCCGTCGATCGCCACGCCGCCCGAGTGGTTTCCGACGAGCACGGCCCTACCCTGCGAGGGCACATTGTCGAGTCCGTAGATGTCGACCTTGAAGTAGTAGCGATAGATCCAAGCAAACGCCGAGACGAATCGGGTCAAGTCGTTCTTGTCGATTCCGTAAGGATCGATCCCAAACTTGTTGAATTGGAGATCGAGCGCCTCGATACGGGCTGCGACTTCAGGATCGATTGGAAAAAGATTATCGAGCAACTTGGCCTCGCCTGGTCCCGCGATCTGTATGCGGCCGCGAAGAAGAACGCAATGTCACTCTGATCCAGGTTTGCGGATTCCGAGGGCGCGCATCTTCTTGTAGAGGTGGCTGCGCTCCAGGCCGAGGTCGGCGGCGGTCTTGGTGACGTGCCCCTCGCGTAGCTCGAGCGCCCGGCGGATCAGGTCCCGTTCGGCGGTTTCGAGCATCTCGCGGAGGGGTTTTTCCGGCTGAAAATAGCGACCCGAGGCCTCTGCCGAGTGGACTGGAAGCAGAGCGCGGGCCTCCGCTTCGGTGATGATCTCCCCAGGCGTGAGGATGACCAAGCGTTCGACGAGGTTGCGAAGCTCTCTCACGTTGCCAGGGTAGCGGTATGCTTCGAGCACCTGCATGGCCCCGGGCGTGATCTGCTTGCCCGGGCGGTCGTGTGCCTCGCAGGCCAAGCCCAGAAAATGCTCCGCCAGAAGCGGAATGTCGCCGGACCGCTCCGCCAGCGCGGGCACCCTCAGGGGCACGACGTTGAGCCGGTCGAAAAGGTCTGCTCGAAATCGGCCCGCGTCGATTTCCGCTTCGAGCGACTTGTTCGTTGCGGCGACAACTCTCACGTCGACGTTCACGATCGACCCTGCGCCCACCCGCTCGACCTCACCTTCTTGCAGGACGCGCAGGAGCTTCGCCTGCATCTGAGGCGGCATGTCGCCCACCTCGTCGAGAAACAAAGTCCCCCCATCTGCTCGCTCGAACTTGCCGCGCCGCTGCTTGGTGGCTCCGGTAAACGCGCCCGCTTCATGCCCGAAGAGCTCACTTTCGATCAGGCCTTCGGGCACCGCCGCACAGTTGAGCTTTTCGAGCGGCTCGCCGGCCCGCGTGGAGCCACGGTGAATCGCCGCGGCGACCAGCTCTTTGCCCGTGCCCCGCTCACCTAGAATCAGGACCGGTGCAGTCGACCGCGCGGCTAGCTCGATCTGCTCTCGAAGCCTACCCATCGCTCGGCTGCGCCCGAGCAGGGATTCGCCTGGTCCATAACGTCGTCGAAGGTCCCGGTTCTCGTGTTGAAGCTCGCGTAGCTCGAGGCTTCGCTTGAGCGACAGAACCAGGCGGTCGCTGCCGATGGGCTTCTCGATGAAATCGTCGGCCCCGCGTCTCGTCGCCTCCATCGCCACTTCGATGGTCGCGTGCCCACTCATCATGATCACTGGAGCCGTGATCTCGCGCTTGCGAAGCTCGTCCAGCATAGCAAGCCCGTCGAT
>CAMYJN010000491.1 GCA_947258625.1 uncultured Polyangiaceae bacterium
GTGCCGAGGCCCAAGACGAGGTCTTCACGATCGCTGAGCTCGGAGAGCAGAGCGAGAACGCCGGGCAAGACCTCAAACGCGTCCGCGCGCTCGAGCTCGCGCGGCAAGTGCGCAACGTAGCGCCGGAGAACCTCATGAATCAAGTCATCGTCCGCGGCCACACCGTATTGCATGAGCGCCGCTCGCACGATCCACGGATCGGTGCGGCCCGCGAACTCGACCGACTGCAAGCTCACTTCGTCATCGAGCTCATCCAGCACTTCGCCCAGCGCGAGCTCGACCGCACGCCGGCCGGCCCCGCCAGCGCGCAAGAGTGTTCCGTCGATGTCGAACAAGGCAATGATGCGCTGCATGGAACGAATGTAGCAGGCTAGGGTTTTCATAGTAGTCTCCGCCCGACCGATGGACCTTCACCTTCTCGCCAAGCTCCCCCTCTGGCTTGCCGCGTTCCTGCTATCGCTGACCTGCCACGAGGCGGCGCACGCGCTGGCCGGCAAGGTCGGCGGCGACTCGACGGCCGCGGCGCAGGTGACGCTCGATCCCTTGCCGCACATACGCCGAGAGCCCTTCGGCGCGATCGTGGTACCGATCCTGTCGTTCTTCTTGCAGGGCGGCGGCTGGATGATCGGCTGGGCCAGCGCTCCGTACGACCCCCACTGGGCGAGTCGACACCCGAGGCGAGCGGCTGGCATGGCAGCCGCCGGTCCAGCGGCGAATTTCGCGCTTGCCTTGCTTGCCGCGCTGGCAATGCGCGTCGGGATCGCGGCCGGCTACTTCACGCTGCCCGCCGGCGGTCTGACCCTCGAAACCCTCGCGGTGGCGCCCGAAGGTGTTGCCCAGGGACTGGCGCTGTTTCTGAGCGTGCTGTTCTCGATCAATTTGATTCTCGGCTGCTTCAATTTGATCCCCCTCCCGCCCCTGGACGGATACGCGATCGTGCCGATCGTCCTCAACGGCCGAATGCGGGATAAATGGTTCGGCATGTTTTCAGGCGGAGGCGCGCTGATGGGCCTGATCATTGCCTGGGTTCTGTTCGACCGCTTGATGCCGCCGGTGTTCCGAACCGCGATCGGTCTCTTGTACACGGGCCTCTGAGCGCCATCTCGTGCTACTCTATGCCCGTGCGGTGGATCGGGGTGGTTTTGGCGTGCGCGATGTGGCTCATGGCGCCCGTCGGCTTGGCGGATGAAGCCGACGCTCACTACCGTCTGGCGAAAACGCTTCGAGCGGAGGGTCGCTACGAAGAGGCGCTCGCCGAAATCGACCTCGCGGTGGCGGCTCGCCCAAGCTACGCGCAGGGGCATCTCACGCGCGGTTCGATCTTGCGGCGGCTCGGACGCTACGACGACGCGCTGAGAGCGTTCAAGAGCGCGATTGCGCTCGAGCCCAAGGATGGCAGGGCCCACGGCCTGGCGGGCGCCGCCCTGCTGCGGCTCGATCGGCCCAAGGAGGCCGTCAAATACCTGAAGACGGCAACCGAGCTCGAACCCACGCACAGCAACCATTGGCTCAATCTCGGTGTGGCCTACCGCAAGTCCCAGAACAACGAGGCCGCGATCGCGACCTACCGGCGTGCGCTGAAGGTCATTCCAAACGACCCGCGTCTACTCAACAACCTCGGTGTGGCGCTACGCAAGGAGCGACGCTACGACGAAGCGATCCGAGCGCTCGAGCAAGCGCTTGCCGTCGACCCGTACGACGCAGAGGTCGCTCGCAACCTGGCGATCGCCTATCGGGGTGCCAAGCGGTGCAAAGAAGCGATCCCGATCTACATCAAAGCTCTCGAGCTCGGCGACGGCGGGCCGCCCGACCTCTTGTTTGACTTGGCGTCTTGTTACGAAAAAGTCGGCCAGACCAAGGCGGCAATCACGACCTTCGAGCGGTACATCAAAGCCACGCAACAGAGAGACCCCGAGGCGGCAGAGCGCGCCCGACGTGCGGTAGAGAACCTGCAGCGTCGATAGAAGGGGCAGCGCTCAGTCGATGAAGAAACTGAAGCCGGCTTCGATGCTCCAGGCCTGGTTTGGAGCGCCAGACGGCATTCTGAAGTACCTCGCCCAGCGGCCGCGCACTTCGAGTCCCATCCAGGACAGGAAGCCGTAGCCAATCCCAACGAACGCGCCAATCGTCCCGGAGCCATCGACGTAGGACGGCAGCGGGACACCGAGGTAGCCGCCGGTGAATGCGCCCGAGAGCCGAAGCTTCTTGATGTTGCCACGCAGTGCGATCATCGCGCCCCCGCCGAAGCCAGGATTCTCGAGCGGCCAGGACCTGCCGATCCATTGGAAGTAGGCGCCAAGGTGCAGCGGTCCCGCGACGCCGTAGGAGCCGTCCAGCCACAGGCTCGGCTGCCACTTCCGTTGGCCCGAGAACTTGGACACGGTGCCACCGAAGACGCCGTCGAAGACGACGAGGTCGGTATCAGCGGAGGCCGGCTGCGCGAAGCCGAGTACCGACAGCGAGCACAACACGACGATCATGGGCGCGAATCGCTTCACCCCCATGCCCGTTATCACAAGTCTTCTTGCCGCCCGCAAAAACTGCGCTGCTCGGCCGGCACGTTCGAGGGGAGGTTCTCCCGCAGGTTGGCCTCGACGATCTCGCAACCCAAGCCCGGGGTGCTGCATCGTCTGCGTCGACCTTGGCAATGAAATGATAGGCGTGTCGGCGACCAGGAGGCAGGGCACGAAGCTCCGATCGGAGCGACTCGTTCGAGTTGATGGGGCAGCCGAATGGGCTATGGTGCGCTCTGTAATTTGTACAGAACGCGCGATCTTTCTGCTTCTTCCGGTTTCTCCGATCTCAGAAGGGGCGTATGACCCTAGTGCCTGGCTAGGTAGGTAGAAAAAGACCAAGGAGTAGACATGCTGCAGCTCAAGAAGGGTGTAGATATCCTCGCCGATACCGGCGGCGTGAAGACCATCCACGAGGCAAAGGCCATCATCGAGCAGAAGCTCGACGCAGGCAATCTGGAGAAGCTCGCTCCGATCAAGAATGAAGAAGCGCTGCTGAAGATCGCCAACGCGATCGCGCTGTGCGAGCCGGATGATGTCTTCATCGACACAGGCAGCGAGGCCGATACCCAGTGGGTCC
>CAMYJN010000492.1 GCA_947258625.1 uncultured Polyangiaceae bacterium
GTGATTCGGGGTGGCGCCTCCAACAAGGGCTTCCTGCTCGGCTTGGTCGACAATCCAGCCGTCCGCTCTGGTGACGTCGACGTTGGCTGGATCGATCGCGTGGTCGCTGAGGGAAAGCACCTGCCCCGCGAAGGCGCCGAGCTCGCCCTCCTGCAGGCCGCGATTGAAACCTACGACGCCGAGCTCGATGTGGAACGTGCGCAGTTCTACACCGCTGCGGCCCGTGGACGCCCGCAGGTGGAAGACACGCACGGACATGCGATGGAGCTCACTCACGCGGGCCATACCTACGAGCTCACCGTGTTTCGTCTCGGCCCAGACCGCTACCGGATCGAAGTCGATGGACAGCGCATCGAGGTCGTGGTCGAGCGCTTCGAAGGCGCGGAGCGAAGGCTCCAAGTCGGCAATCGGCACGTTCGAATTCAATCGGTCGATCAGGGGCTTAGCGTGCTCGTGGAAGTCGACGGTGTGCCGCACCGCATCTCGCGAGATCGTGGCGGCCTCGTTCGGGCGCCGTCGCCAGCGGTCGTGGTCAATGTGCTCGTCTCGGAGGGCCAAGAGGTCGCGGTCGGAGATGGGCTCGTCGTTCTCGAAGCCATGAAAATGGAAATGGTCATCGGCGCCAAGTTTGCGGGCAAGGTGCGCGAGGTCATGGTGATGAACAACGTGCAGCTCGGGGTCGGCGCGCCGATGTTGCTCATCGAGCCGAGCGGCGTGCAAATCAGCACTGCGTCTGACGAGCGCTTGGAGTTTTCGAAGTTGGTCTCCGAGCGGGACCCCAACTACTCGAGCTACAAGCACAATCTGATCGAGCTTCAGCGCCTGATCATGGGCTTCGACGCCGACCGCGTGGAGCTCTCACGTGAGATCGCGGATGGGAAGATCGTCACTGCAAGCGTTGCTCCGGACGATCCTGCGCGCATTGCACTCGAAGAACAGATTCTCAACATCTTCGTGGACCTCTGCTCCTTGTTCAGACGGCAGTCGCGTTATGAAGACGGTTCAGAGGACTTCGGCAAACACACCGCCGAGGAGTATCTGTTCACCTTCCTTCGTGACCTGGTGGTTCGTCGCGAAGAGGAGCTACCGGCATCGTTCGTTTCCAAGCTTCGACGTGCCATCAGCCACTATGGTCTGGCCGAGATTCAGCGGAACGCCGAGCTGCAGGGGGTGCTGTTCCGGATCTGCAAGGGAAACAAGCGGATCGACGAACAGATCGCGCCGGTGCTGAGCTTGCTGCAAAGCCGCCTCGATCACGTCAGCGCGCTTCGCGAGACAGCTGGAGATAGCTTTCGTGAGCTCTTATCTCGAATGATCATCGAGACTCAGGACCGCTACCCCACCATCCACGATCTGGCTCGCGAGCTGCAGTACCACTACTTCGAGCGGCCCATTCAAGAGCGCGTCGAAGAGGAGACACTCGCCAGGGTAGATCAGATCCTCTCGGAGCTGGTGGCGGACCCAAAGGGACAGGACTGCCCCGCACGAATCGCCGAGCTCGTCGCCGTTCCCCATCCGCTCAAGGGATTCATGTCGCGGCGGCTGGACAAGGCGAGCCAGGACGAGCGCCTGCTCATGCTCGAAACCCTAGCCCGCCGATACTACAAGATGTGCGACCTGAGAGACTTCGAACTGGTTTTCAATAAGGGAATCGACGTTTCGAAGTGCTGGTATGAGTACGAGGAAAAGAAGATTCACTTCTTCGCCACGCACATCGCCGACGAGCAACTCCCCGACGCAATCACCGAGTTGAAGCGTCATGTCGAAGCGGTTCCGGCGACCGATGACGTCGTCGTGGACTTCTATGTGTTGCATCGCGACGCGCTCGAGAGCCCGGACAAGACGTCCGAGGGGCTCAGGCGCATGCTTGCAACGTTCGAGCTTTCGAGGCCCGTCCGGCGCGTGATTGTCTCTGTGACGGGAAGTGAAACCGGTCTCGGAGCAAACGAGCTGCAGGCGTTCACTTTCCGAATGGGCGAGGATGGCTTTCGCGAGGAGCTGATTTACCGCGGCATGCATTCCATGCTGAGCAAGCGCCTGCTCCTGTGGCGCCTGAAAGACCTGAGCACGGAGCGCGTAGAGTCGGCCGAAGATGTGAATCTATACCGTGTGACCGGGAAGGATGAGCGTCTCATTTGTCTAGCCGAAGTGCGCGATCTGACTCCGGTGCGTGACGCAGCAGGCCGCGCGGTCGCTCTTCCAAATCTCGAGCGAACTCTTTCCAAGTGCCTCGTTGCGATTCGACGTGAGCAGAGCACGAGACCCTCAGGCAAGCGGTTTCAATGGAACCGCGTTCATCTGTTTCTCTGGCCGCCACTGGACCTCAGCCAAGATGAGCTCAACGGCATCATTCACAAGCTGGCGCCGGAGACGACGGGGCTTGGACTGGAGCGAATCGTGGTTCAGGGCATCATTCGCAACCCAGCCAACGGCAAGCTCGAGGAGAAGCTGCTCGACGTATCGAATCGTGGCCGCAGCGGGCTCCGGATTCGCCTTCGCGATTTGCCGACCTATCCGATGAGGCCCCGCAGCGCGTACGAGCAAAACGTGGTGCGTTTGAGCCAGCGGGGTCTGATGCACCCGTACGAGATCATCGGCATGCTCACGCCCGGCGAGGACAGTGACGTCCAGTCGGATTTCCCGCGGGGCGAGTTTCGCGAGCTCGACCTCGACGAGGTCAATCAGCTCGTCCCCGTGGTAAGGCCACCCGGAAACAACAGCGCCAACATCATCGTCGGCCTGCTGACGAGCTTCACCGACAAGTATCCCGAAGGGATGACACGTGTTGCGCTCCTGGGGGACCCTAGTCGAGGTATGGGCGCTCTGGCGGAACCCGAGTGCCGGCGCATCATCGCGGGCCTCGACCTGGCCGAGCAGATGCAGGTGCCGTTGGAATGGTACGCGGTGTCGGCAGGCGCCAAGATCTCGATGGAAAGCGGTACCGAGAACATGGACTGGATCTCGGCGGTCTTGCGCCGACTGATCGAGTTCACGCAAGCAGGCTTGGAGGTCAACGTTCTCGTCTGCGGCATCAATGTGGGCGCCCAGCCGTACTGGAACGCCGAGGCGACGATGCTCATGCACACCAAGG
>CAMYJN010000493.1 GCA_947258625.1 uncultured Polyangiaceae bacterium
CCGAGGGGCGGCTTGCGTGGCCTCAGGCCCCAAGCCCTTCCGGCCACGCTTGCAAGCCGGCCCGTCCGTCGCACCCCCGCGTCGCGTTCCCCCGCGCCCCGTCCATACGTGGCCTTAAACGAAAAAACCGAAGCACAATGTGCTCCGGCTTTTTCAGTTCGAGCTAGGCGTTCTTTAGAAGCCCATGCCGCCCATGCCGCCGCCGTGATCGTGGCCGCCGGGCATCGGCGCCTCTTCCTTCGGAATCTCGGCGACCAATGCCTCGGTCGTGAGCATCAAGCCCGCCACCGATGACGCGTTCTGCAGTGCGCTGCGCACCACCTTCGTCGGGTCGATGACGCCGGCCTTGACCAGGTCGGTGTACTCCTCCGTCGCAGCGTTGAAGCCGTACGCTCCCTTGCCATTGCGAACTTCGTTCACGACGATCGAGCCTTCGAGCCCGGCGTTGTTCGCGATCTGACGAAGCGGCTCTTCGATGGCGCGAAGCAGAATGCCAGTTCCGACCTTCTGCTCGTCGCTGACGTCGAGCTTCTCGAGCGCCGCCTGGGCGCGAACCAGCGCAACGCCGCCGCCGGGGACGATGCCCTCTTCGACAGCCGCACGCGTGGCGTGGAGCGCATCTTCGACGCGCGCCTTCTTTTCCTTCATCTCGACCTCGGTGGCAGCGCCAACCTTGATCACCGCGACACCGCCGACGAGCTTCGCGAGTCGCTCCTGGAGCTTCTCACGATCGTAGTCGCTGCTGGTCTCGTCGATCTGCTTGCGGATCGTATCGATGCGGCCCGTGATGTCCTTCTTCTTGCCAGCGCCGTCGACAATGGTGGTGTTCTCCTTGTCGATGGTGACTCGCTTGGCGCGACCGAGGTCGTTCAAGGTCACGTTCTCGAGCTTGATGCCGAGGTCCTCGCTCACGACGGTGCCGCCGGTGAGGATGGCGATGTCCTGAAGCATGGCTTTGCGGCGGTCGCCGAAGCCGGGCGCCTTGACCGACGCGGTCTGCAGCGTGCCACGGAGCTTGTTGACGACAAGCGTGGCAAGCGCTTCGCCCTCGACGTCCTCGGCGATGATGATGAGGGGCTTCTGCTGACGGGCAATCGCCTCGAGAACCGGCAGAAGATCCTTCATGTTCGAGATCTTCTTCTCGACGATGAGAATGTAGGGGTCTTCGATCTCGGCGACCATTCGCTCCGAATCGGTCACGAAGTAGGGCGACAGGTAGCCGCGGTCGAACTGCATGCCCTCGACGACATCGAGCTCCGTCTCGAGACCCTTGGCTTCTTCGACGGTGATGACGCCTTCCTTGCCGACCTTCTCCATGGCACCGGCGATGATCTCACCGATGGTCCGGTCGCCGTTGGCGCTGATCGTACCGACCTGCGCGATCTCCTTCGGATCCTTGGTGTCCTTCGAAAGCGACTGAAGCTGCTCGACGACGACCTTGACGCCGGCATCGATGCCTCGCTTGATCTCCATCGGGTTGTGACCCGCGGCGACCATCTTGGTGCCCTCGCGAATGATGGCCTGGGCAAGGACGGTAGCGGTGGTGGTGCCATCGCCTGCGACGTCCGAGGTCTTCGACGCGACCTCGCGCACCATCTGTGCGCCCATATTCTCGAACTTGTCAGCAAGCTCGATTTCCTTGGCCACCGTGACGCCGTCCTTGGTGACGGTCGGTGCACCAAAGCTCTTCTCGATCACGACGTTGCGACCCTTCGGACCCAACGTGACTCTCACGGCATTCGCCAGGGCGTTCACCCCGCTCAGAATGCGATCGCGAGCAGCAGTATCGTAAATGATTTCTTTCGCAGCCATGTTTCTCAGTCTCCTATTCGATGATTCCGAGGATGTCGTCTTCACGGAGGATCAGGTGCTCTTCACCGTCGATCTTGACTTCCGTGCCGCCGTACTTGCCGAAGAGGACGAGGTCGCCCTTCTTCACGGCAAGGGGCCTGATTTCGCCGCTGTCGAGAATCCGCCCGGTACCTACCGCGACGACTTTTGCCTCGATCGGCTTCTCTTTGGCGGTATCCGGAATGATGATCCCGCCTTTGGTTGTCTCTTCTTCCTTGACTCGCTTGACCAAAATCCGGTCATGCAATGGACGAATGGCCATTTATCCCTCCGTAATCGGGCGGTCTCGCCACCCGCTAGCTTGGTTAGCACTCGTTGATGGAGAGTGCTGATGGGCCGGCAACCTAGTCACGAACATTGGGGAGTCAAGCCATGTCAGCCCGCTTTCTCAAAAGCCTTGGACGCCGGATTTGCTGGTCCCCGATCCCCCTGCTAGCCTCCGGCGCCTATGGCACGCGTCACCGTTGAAGATTGCTTGGTACACGAGGAAAACCGCTTTGCTCTGGTCATCTTGGCCGCACGGCGGACCCGCCAGCTCATCAAAGGCGCCCCAGCGCTGGTCCACAGCAGAAACCGTCCCATCGTGACGGCGCTCCGCGAAATCGCGGACCAAAAGGTCTACTTCGCCAGCCCGGTCAGGGCCGCGGTCGAAGAGTTCATCGTCGAGACCAAAGCCAACGATTCTCAGGCCTGAGCCGGCCTGCGGGTTCACGGCCCTTCGACGACCCCTCGCCCCCATCTTTGCAGGCTGAGAACGCCCCAGGTAGCCTGAGGTTGGGGTCATGGCTCGCATCAGCATCATCGGGCCAAGCGGGCGACAGGAGCGTGAGCTCTTCCGTCATAACTCGCTTGGGCGGCATCCACGGAACACCCACCAGGTCCTGGACCGGGTAGTCTCCAAGGAGCATTGCCACATCGAGCTGATGGGGGACGCGTACATCCTCAAGGACCTGGGCTCGCTCAACGGCACGTACATCAACGGGGACCGCGTCGAGGGCCAGCAGTCGCTCCGGCCCGGTGACGAGATCACGATTGGATCGACGCGCATCATTTTCGACCCGCCGGACCGGTCCACCTCTCTCTCTTTCGACGCACTGCTGCGAGACGAGCCTCGCGAGGCCACGAACCGATTCAAGATCGGCGACACGAACACCGGGCCGCTGATCCGCGCCAAGGTGTCGGTGCTCGCCGACAAGACCTTCTTTGCCGAGGAGCTCGTTCAAGACGACGCGTCTTTAC
>CAMYJN010000494.1 GCA_947258625.1 uncultured Polyangiaceae bacterium
CCTCGAAGCCGACCTCGGGATCGACACGGTCAAGCAAGCCGAGACCTTCGCCGCGGTCCGCGAAGCGTACGGGATTCCGCGCGACGACAAGCTCGAGCTTCGAGATTTCCCGACTCTCAACCACGTCATTGCCTGGGTGAAAGGATCTTTGCCCGAAGCTGCGCCGTCTGCCGCCGTGGAGGCCGAACCGGAGGCTGCTTCACCAGCCGCGGCGCCTGCGCAAGAACCGGCTGAGGGCCTACGCCGTGTTCCGGTGGCCGTGCTCAGGCCGCCGCTATCCTCCTGCAAGCCAACCGGCGTCGAGCTCGACGAAGGGGCACGCGTCGTCGTGATGGTCGATCGGGGAGCGGTCGGAAAGGCGCTGATCAAGCAGTTGAAGAAGCTCGGAGTCCAATTGTTGGTCGTGGACGACACACCTTCTGCGGACGACCTCGCCGCGAGGCTCGAGGGCTGGATGAACGACGGTCCGATCCGCGGCGTGTACTGGCTGGCTGGGCTCGACCGAGAAGACCCGATCGCCGATCTCTCTCCGGACGCTTGGGCCACGGCGATCCAAAGACGCGCCAAGCTGTTGTTCACGACGATGCGCACGCTCTACGAGCAGGTCTCGGGCCCAGGTACGTTCCTGGTGTCGGCGACGCGCCTGGGCGGAAAGCACGGCTTCGACGAGAGCGGCGCCATCGCGCCACTCGGGGGCGCGGTCGGCGGCTTCACCAAGACCTACAAGCGCGAGAAACCCGAAGCGACAGTCAAGGTCGTAGACTTCGAAGCAAGACTGAAGGCAAGCACGGTGGCGGAACGGCTCATCGCGGAAACCTTGTCGGACCCGGGTGCATGCGAGCTCGGCTACGCCGGAGACGAGCGATGGGCGATCACGGCATCCTTTGAAGCCCTGCCTGCGGTACGCTCGTTTCCACTCGGGAAGGACAGCGTCTTCGTAATCACCGGCGCTGCCGGCTCGATCGTATCGGCGATCGTCGAAGACTTGGCGAAGGCTTCGGGTGGAACGTTCCATCTGCTCGACCTCACACCGGAGCCGGATCCTGCGGACCCGGATCTCCAACGCTTCGCAAGCGACCACGATGGCCTGCAGCGTGAGCTCTTCGAGCGCCTGAAGCAGAGCGGGCAGAAGGCGACACCGGTGGCGGTGCAGCGCCTGCTCGGCGAGCTCGAGCGAAAGCACGCGGCGCTGCAAGCCATCGAATCGGTTCGCACCGCTGGCGGCGAGGTTCACTATCACTCCGTCAACCTGCTCGATAGAGAGGCGGTCGCCTCGGCGATCGAGGCGATCCGACAGCAGAGCGGTCGCATCGACGCCCTGGTGCACGCGGCTGGGCTCGAAATCAGTCACTTCCTACCGGACAAGAAGCCATCCGAATTCGATTTGGTGTTCGATGTTAAGGCGACCGGCTGGTACCACCTGTTGTCGTCGATCGGCGATATGCCGCTCGGCGCAGCGGTGGTGTTCAGCTCGATCGCGGGGCGATTCGGCAACGGCGGCCAAACCGACTACAGCGCCGCCAACGAGCTTCTGGCGAAGTCCGTCTCGAGCTTCCGAAACGCGCGGCCCGACACCCGAGGCATCGTCGTGGACTGGACCGCCTGGGCAGACATCGGAATGGCATCCCGTGGGTCGATTCCCAAGATGATGGAGCTCGCGGGCATCGACATGTTGAGCCCGGCAAACGGCATTCCGGTCGTCCGCAATGAGCTCGAAGCTGGAACATCCGGCGAGGTCGTGATCGGCGGGGCGCTCGGCATCCTGATGCAGGAATGGGACGAGACCGGCGGACTCGATCCGCGCGGCCTCCAGGGTGTTCGCCAAGGTCCGATGAATACGAACGTGCTTTCGATGGGCGTTCATACCGGTCTCCGGGTCCAGACCACGCTCGACCCCCAGGAACAGCCCTTCCTGTACGACCACAAGATCGGCGGCACGGCGGTCTTGCCAGGCGTCATGGGGCTCGAGGGCTTCGGCGAGATGAGCAAAGCGCTCTTTCCGGACTGGCACATCCGCACCATCGAAGGCGTGGATTTCTTGGCGCCGTTCAAGTTCTATCGCGATGAGCCGAGAACGCTCACTTTGACGGCCCAGTTCACCACCGAAGGCGATGAGCTGCTGGCGCGCTGCCGGTTGATCGGCACGCGATCGATCCTGGGTAGAGACGAGGTCAAGACCCATTTCAGCGCAACGGTGAGGCTCGCACGCAAGCCCGGCGACAGGGACAGGTCCGAAGCACCCCCTCACGCTTCCGATGCGGGTGTAGCCGACAAGGACATCTACCAGATCTACTTTCATGGCCCCGCCTATCAGGTGTTGGACACCGCCTGGCGTGACAATGGGGTGGTGGTCGGCCGGATGCGAGAGCAGCTCCCGGACGATCGCCGGCCGGCGGACCTCGAAATGGTGACTGAGCCAAGGCTCATCGAGCTCTGCTTCCAGACCGCAGGTGTATGGCAGATCGGCACGACCGGTCGGATGGGGCTGCCGCAGCATATCGACGAGCTCAAAGTCATTCGGTCCGCAGATGAGATCGAAGGACGGCTGCATGCCGTGGTGAGCCCGAGGGATGGCGGCAAATCATTCGACGCACATGTCACCGATGAAGCCGGCAACCTCTACGTGGTACTCCGCGGATACCAGACGGCGGAGCTTCCGGAGGATGTGGACCCCGACAAGCGGAAGCCTCTCCGCGTGGCAATGGACTGAACTACGATGGGCAACTCGACCTTCAGACGAATCGCGATCGTAAACCGCGGCGAACCGGCGATGCGATTCATCATCGCGGCGCGAGAGTATGAGCAAGAGCATCGCGACTCGCTTCACACGATCGCGCTCTACACGGACCCCGACCGCCGGGCGATGTTCGTACGCGAGGCCGACGAAGCCTATTCGCTTGGCCCTGCAACCTATCTGACCAACGGAGGCCATCGTAAGTCGAGCTACCTCGACTACGATCGCCTCGAGCGCGCGCTGATCGAAACGCGCGCGGAGGCGGTTTGGCCGGGATGGGGCTTCGTCGCCGAGCACCCCGGGTTTGCGGACCTCTGCGAACGACTCGGGCTCGTCTTCATCGGGCCGA
>CAMYJN010000495.1 GCA_947258625.1 uncultured Polyangiaceae bacterium
CACGCGAGGCAGGCGTTCAAGCTGCCGTCGGGCAGCTTGTGCTTCGTGGGAAGCGTGGCGACGCAAGTCCCCATGCACTTGTCGCGCGTGTTTTCGATGTTGAAGCTCCAGATCTGGGCGCAAGCATCGGTGAAGCCGAGGTTCTTCAGGCAACTGAATTGCGTCTTGTCCCCGAACATCCCTCGCATGCCGCACAGGCGCCCGGCGCGGTTGAGGTTTCTTCGTTCGATGTAGGTGGCGAGGTCCTGAAACGAGGAGCAGGCCCCGCAACGGCCGCGATGCGTCACCTGACCGCCCGCCGCGCGTGCCGCTCGTTCCGTCGGGAACGTTTTGAGCCGGTAGGTGCGTGCTGCTGGGCTCGCGTCGACGGGGATGGCGGCGCAGTACGCCGGAGAGTCGTCGTCCTCTTGGGGCGTTTCGCCGAAAGGATCGGCCGGTAGAAGCGACGCCGGGTTCAGGAGCCTCCAGCTGCGTAGCGCGTGAGCTTCGTGCTCGGCGTACTCAGGCTCTGAAAACTCGTAGCGACCGCACTTGCATGAGGGAGCACACCGCGGATCCGAGTCGGATTGTGCCTCCGCGGAGCAGAAGAGGGTCGCGCATGCTTGGTTGGCGTCACTCACGTGGCCAGGAGAGCCCGCTGGGGCTCCGCCTCGCACTCCGCAACCGGCCGACAACACTGAGGCTGTGGTGATCACGCACAGCGCCATGTTTCGAGCCGAGGCCTTGCGCAGTTGGCCAGCAATCCGTCCCAGAACCACGCTCGATTCTCCCGGTGCTTCGTCCACGACGCAAGTGGACAACCCACCGACCCGCGGTTCTGGACGCCCGTTCAGCTAGCGTATTCGACCAGGCAGCTCCTCCTGCGCGTTCGTCTCCTCATAGGGTTCCTGACCGAAGCGCTTTGGGTTTGATGAGCCTTGGCCGCTGGGCTAGCGTTCACGCCATGAACCGGGCATCGATTGCAACAACTCTCGTTCTCGCGGCCGTATGCTGGCCCGCAGGTCCCGCATCCGCGCAACAAACCTCTGCGATTGCTGAAGCCGAAGCCAGCCCTTCTGCCTCGATCGTCACCATTGCACCCAGCCAAACCTCGCAGGAACATTGGTTGGAAGTCGACCTCGAGGAAGCCAGCCAGCGCAGCCGGCGCACCCGCAATGCGCTGATCGCCACCAGCGTAACCTTTGCCGTCGGCGCGATCTTGGCGGGCATCGGCGCCTCCCAATGCGAACAGATCACTTCGTCGTCGGTCCAGAACTACAACGACCTTTCGTGCAACACAGCGGGCGACGTGCTGCTACCACTTGGAGGAACGATCGCCGGTCTCAGCTTCGTCGGCATGCTCACCTCCGGCATCATGCTCGGGGTCTCCAACAAGCGAAAGCGGGAGATACAGCGCGACATCCGCCGCGGCCAGTACGGCCGTCGCCTTCAGTGGGATATCCCCTCTGGCGCCCTGGTCTTCTAGGCGACGCGTCGGCTTTCTGCGTTTGCATGTTGAAGAAGATCCGAACATCCGACCCAGGTTGAGCAGAAAGTAAGATTGTCACACAACCTGTTGGCCTAGGTGACCGATAAGCGTTGCCCTCGATTCGGGGAGACCGCGTGCGAAGAAAAAGCCCGGCCGAAGCCGGGCTGTAAGCTGGTGACCCCAGCGATGCGGAGTTGGAACCAATTATCCGCTTTCATTGAAGAGTGGGACGAGCTTCGGATGGCTGCATGATGAGCTTGGACGACGGCAATCCGTGCACAGCTGAGTTGCGCCCGCTTGATCACGCTGGCGATTATCGTGGGTCACATCTCACGGCGGACACGGTCTTGAGGAACCCCAGGCCACTGGCGACGCGACACTTTCCCCGGTAAACTGCTGTGGTGACCTCGGTGACCAAGAAGATCCTCGAAGACGCACTCGCCCTCCCTGAGGAACAACGGGCGACACTGGTCGCTGCCCTGAACGAGAGCCTGGAGACAACGGAAGACGACCTCACGCCCCAGTGGAAGGCGGAAATTGCTCGGCGCATCGAGGCTGTGGAGCGCGGGGATTCCCGTCTCATCCCAGGCGATGAGGTCGAGGCCAGAATTCGGAAGACGCTCCGCGAGCTCTCGTGAAGCTACCATTCGAGTCGGACGCTGCCAATGAGTTCGAGGCGGCGGCGACCTGGTACGAGCATGAACGAGCTGGGCACGGCACTTTGTTCGCGTCGGCAGTGCGCGGAACCGTGGACCGGGCCGCCCGGTTCCCGCAAAGTGGTATCCGTGCGCACGGATTCGATCGCGAACGCGATGTGCGGCGCTTCAGCGTGCTGCGTTTTCCGTACTCGATTGTAACCGCGATCGTGGATGGACGCCGAGCAGTGGTCGCGGTTGCGCATGCAAGTCGTGAGCCCGACTACTGGGCCGCCCGCGTGAAATAACAGATGACACCGTCACTCAGAAGCGCGGACATCGACTCAGGAGATCGCTTGAACGGACAAGACCCGGCTATCTAGAGTCGGGCTTTGTGCTGGTGACCCCAACGACGCGAAGTTGGAACCAATTTTCCGCTTTCATTGAAGAGTGGGACGAGCTTCGGATGGCCGCATGATGAGCTTCGACGACGGCAATCCATGCTCAGATGCGCGTGCTGCGTAAGGCTAAGGCGGTCGCCGCAAAGCGACTCGCGCATGTCGAGCGGTCAGCAACGCAACCAAGGGTCCGAGCTCTGTCCGCTGGGTCACCTTCGCGATCGTCGCGGCTCACATCTCGCGACGGACGAGGTTTTGAGGAACGACCGGGTTGGTCTGCTGTCCGGGCAGTGAAGCCAGTCTACCCCGCTGCTCGTAGGAGGCTAAGTGCCTGCAGCCACACGCCAAGGCCTGGCTTGCTCGAGTTGCGCAGCCAGCCTGAGAAGAGTCACTTCGTCGCCGTAGCGCCCCAGGAACTGCACCCCGACCGGCAGGTCGTTTTCGGTTCGGTGAAGGGGCACCGACATGGCGGGGACTCCGGTGAGGTTCGCGACCACCGTTCGAAACAGCACCTGTCGGGCGGCCGTCTCGATTTGAGCCTCCAGCACCCGCTCGACGAAGCTCCTGACG
>CAMYJN010000496.1 GCA_947258625.1 uncultured Polyangiaceae bacterium
CTTTGATAGCGATACGCGGGAAAACCGAGTGTCCGCGTAGGGTTAGCGTATCGCTGACAGCAGGGTTCGATTCCCACCGCCTCCACCAAACAAGCGCAATGATTGCCGCGGGTTAGCGTTTCGTTCCTTATGACAAATGTCATAAATCGTCCCGCTAATCGGTCGGAATCGACTCTTAGGCGGCTTTGTGCCCCACGGAGCGCCGGCCACTCCCGGCGGTGTGAACGACGATGTGCCCGCGCGGTGCTTAGGTGCCTTCGCTGCCTGTGACTGCGTGTGCGGCGCCCTGCTCGGATCCATGGATGCACGAGAGCGACTGACGGAGATGGCAGCCGAGGGAGGGTTGGAAATTGCTCAAGAGCGCGAGCGCTCAGGTCCGCGGCGGATCGCCTCAAGTAGTCGATTCAGAAGTCTGACGTACGCGAAGTGGCGCGAGGTGCCTGGTCCGTCCAGCAACCGTCTTTGCACGCCTTCTCCGCAGCACGCATCCGTTGCACTCCCCGCCTATCGACACGCAGAACTTGCGGTCACCAAAGAGCCCGACACGAGAATCACGGGGTAATCCGCTGGCACGCCTGATGCAGCCACATTACCCGACTTCGTGGCGCGCTGCGCTCGAGTGGGAGGTTGTCATGCGGTACCTATTTGGATTTCTATGTGTCTGCGCGCTCGGGATGGTGCCGTTGTTTGGGTGTAGTGAGACGGCCGGCGATGGCGGAAACGGTGGCACGGCAGGCGATGGCGGAAGCGGCGGTACAGGTGGAGACGGTGGCTCTGCGGGAAGCGGTGGAACCGGGGGGTGCGCTGACTGGGTGGGCGAGTGGACCCTCAGCAGTGTCTCCTGTGATGATGTTGCCGAATCTGTACCTGACGCCGATTCCAGTATTGCCGCCAACTGCACGGGGGAGCAGATCTTCACCGAGAGTGCGACCTGCGAAAGTACCGCTCAGTTTGTCTTCATCCCAGAGGCCGAGGACACTACAGTCGATCCGGGCGCAGTCACCTGCAGCGCGGGATGTACGGTGGATCAATGTCAGGCGACGGCCGACTGGGGCCAGCCCTATACGAGCACCATTTCCCGTTCTGGCACTACCTTGACGAGCACCACCTTGGTGACCGACCAGATGGTCTCCGACGAAGTCACTCCATGTCAGGCTGGAGAAACCATGGTTTCGGTCCTGGTTGCCAAGTGAGCGTCGGCTGACACTTATTGGCCGCACACTGAGTGCGAGCAAAACATGACTTGGTGGCGCTCCGATGAGGCAGCGTCGCAACCGGGGAGTTGTCATGCGGTACTTATTTGGATTCCTATGTGTCTGCACGCTCGGCATCATGCCGGTGGTCGGGTGCAGTGAAACGGCAGGTGATGGCGGAAGCGGTGGCACGGCTGGAAGTGGTGGAACGGGTGGCGACGGCGGAACGGGTGGTTCTGGCGGTATCGGCGGTGACGGTGGAACCGGTGGCATTCCCTTATGCGAAAGCGCCGAGGACTGTGGCGACAAGAACGAATGCACGGCAGACGTGTGCGATCCGTCGAGCGGTCTGTGCGAGCACACGTCGGTCCGCGATGGCAACTCGTGCGCCGCCGGTCGCGGCGGGTGCTACGGGGGCGTGTGCAACTTTGTCTCGGTGAGCGTCACCATCGGTGCCAAGGAGGTCGTGTTTGATTGGACGACCGATCGCTGCGAAGACTTCGACGTTCCCGACTGTCCTGCAAAGGTTGTACGGGCAGAGGACGGAGAGCTCGTCTTGTTCGATGGCACTGCGCTGACCTACTACTTGAGCCGCGGTGCCGATTTCGATCGGCTTGAGCGCGTGTGCGACCCGCCGGCGCTAGTGTCTGCGGAGCTGCTGACACCGGAGTCCTACCAAAACGAAGAGTGGCTCTGGTCGCCCTATCGGGAGGGCGCGAGCTGGCATGTCCTGATCCACAACGAGTTCCACGACCCGCTGGCGCCCATCTGCTCGGTCAGCCCCTGCTGGTACAACTCAATTACCTCCGCCGTCTCCACGGATGGCGCACGCAGCTTCACGAAGCCAGGGGCGCCAAATCACGTCGTGGCGCCTGCTCCCCGACTGTGGACTCCGCCCGATACACCAGTCCAGAGCTGGTACGGCGACGGCTACTTCGAGCCGACTAACATCGTCCGCGGACCAGACAACTACTACTACGCCCTCATCAGGCGGATGAGGATCGACCCTACAATGGGAATCGACGTGCGCGGTGTATGCGCGATGCGCACGAAGACGCTCAGCGATCCGGCGAGCTGGCGTGCATGGGATGGCGGTGGCTTCAACCTGCCACTGACGAGCCCATACGTCGCCGGCGGCGACGTGCCGGAATGCGAGGTCGTGGCACTGCCGCCGGGCGCAGGCGCGCAGAGCCTTAGCTACAACACCTACCTCGGACGGTACATGTCGGTCGACTCGCATCTCATTTGGGAAGCCGGGAAACAAGTCTGTGGCTTCGTCTTCTCAACCTCGCTAGACCTCATCCATTGGAGCGACCTCCAGCTCATCACGCCGGCACGCATCGGTTGCGACACGGACGACACGACGCCCGGTCAGCTGGAGCCGGTTCAAGTTGCGTATCCCTCCATCATTGACCACCTGGATTCCTCCGCCAACTTCGAGCGCCCCGGGCGCACACCCTATCTCTACTACACGCGTGTCAACGACGATTGGCTCGATCGTGACGTCGTCCGCGTGCCCGTGACGTTCATGCTGGAGGACTGACCCGTCCGGTGGTAGGAGAGGACCAGCGCGGCGGGCCACAGCCGGGCGGCACGATGTGCGACGTGGCCGCGTTTGAGGTGCACCCGTAAGGAGGCTGTGATGCGATACTTAGTTCGATTCCGCGGCGTCACGTTGTTGGCAGCCCTCCTCACGCTAACCGCGTCCATTGCCAGTGCACAAGCCGAGAGCGATTCAGTGGTCGTCTCACCGGGCGAACTCGAAGTCGCGCCGCGTAGCGAACTCCAGAGCCGCCTCGCGGACTTGGAGGGGGCTTATCAGAAAGCCAACGTGAGGAAACCGCGTGCCGGTGTTGCGGTGTCG
>CAMYJN010000497.1 GCA_947258625.1 uncultured Polyangiaceae bacterium
CCGAAGTAGCCGGGCACGATCAGCCGCAGGGGCCCGCCGTGGGAGCGAGGGACCGGTTCGCCGTTCATCTCCCAGGCCAGTAGGCAGTCGTCGAGCGCCTTGTCGACAGGAATCGAGCGCTCGACGATCACCTGGTTGCGATCGAGACCGGGCGGAATCGGCTCGCCGCCGGTGGTGGTCAGGTAGCGCACGCCCTTGGCCACGCCGCCGAGGTGCTCCACGACGGCGCGCAGGGGCACGCCGCTCCAGATCACGCAGCCCGCGGCGCCCACCCCCCAGCGCGACCCGCTCGGGCCATGCTTGTAGTACTTGCGGCCGTTGCCCGAGCACTGCAGCACGGTGGCGATGGTCGCGAGGCCGAGGCGCTTGAGGGCGTCGACTCGCATCTCGCCGGGTCGTCTCACCCCTTCGATGCGTGTGGTCCATCCCTCACGGTCGGCGACGAGCTCGGGTGGCGGCAACGGCAGATTCTGGCGAACGAAAAGGACCGTACTGGCTGTCAGGACGCTCGTGCCGAGCTTCTCGCGTCTTGTTTCGAGTGTGAGCGGGTTGTCCCCGTGCTTGATGAAGTTGGCGGGATCCTTGCGGTCGGGGAGCTCCAGCGAGGCAGGCGTGGGTCTTGTCTCGGCTGGCGCCTCGGCTGGCGCGGACGCGGACGGCGGTAGCGGTTCTGCTTTGCGGCACGAGCTGAGGGCCGTCAGCAAGGTGCCGCCACCCAGGCCCAGGGTGCCGAGGACGAAGCGTCGGCGTCCTTCTCGTGGAGCGTGTTCGTCGTGCGTGCTGGTCATGATGGATTCTCTGCAGGTGCGGGGACCGGCCAGGTGCGTTCGAAGCACTTGGCCAGCTCGTTTGCGGCAGGCTTGCCGCGCGGGGTGAAGCCCAGGTCGCGTGGCCCGCCGAAGCCGAACCAATTCCAAACATAGAAGCCCGAGATGCTCGGGGTCTGCGAGAAGGCGTCGCAGAAGCTTCGGTACAGGCGCTGTTGCAGGCGAAGGTCGAGCTCCTCTGAAGAGGTGTCGTCCCATGGTTGATCGGCAGCGCTGCCTTGGCTGGGGTAGCCGATTTCCATGATCAGGACGGGCTTGCCGATGCGCTGTCGTAGATCGTCGATCGCGGCACGCGGTGCGCGCCATGCGCGAGCGAGGGATTTGGTCGAGGAGGGTTCGCCGCTCGCCGTCAGTGGAAAGTAAGCGGTGAGTCCCACTTCGTCGAGCGCATCCCAGAACTCGACTGCGTGCGCGTGGTCCCAGTTGGCCGAATAGCTGAGCACGCCTGAGAAATCATCACGTAGCTCCGAGATGAGGGCGCGCCAGTGGTCTTGATAGGGTTCGAGAGAGCCAAGCTCGGAGCCGACGACAAAGCGCTGGGCGCCGGCGCTCTGTGCTATGCGCGCGAGTGGAATCACGAAGCGCCGGTACGACTCGAACCAGGCGTCGAGCCCATCGGCCGGCGCGATCACGCCACGCCAATCGTGCGGGCTGCGCCTTTGCAGCCGAACCACCGGCATCAGAGCCACGCGCATTCCAGCGCGCCGCACCTGGGCTAGCGTGCGTGCCACGGTGGCCCCGCTGGGTGAGCGCCCGGGGCGTGGGGCAATGTCGGAGGCAAAGCGATCAGACTGGTAGGCGTTGACCACGACGAGCACATCGGTGGCTCCGCGGGCGCGAATCTCTTCGATGAGCGGGCCGTAGTCCCAGCCCGGATCGGTCGCGAACAAGCCTAGGGCAACGCCGCGCACGTAGGAGCGATCATCGACGCTCTGCCACGACCCGGAGGTGCCGCGAGCAGCGCTGATGGCGCTTCCGAGAAGCAGCGCGGAGGCCAGTGCTGTAAGGGCCGCCGCCCGCACGTTAGGGCTCCACCGGAAGATCGAGGCGGCTGTACTCCGCCCAGGAGCCGTCGTAGTTGATCATTTCGTCTGGCGAGAAACCGAGCTGGTGGAGGGCGAAGTAGACCGCGGCTGAGCGGGTGCCGGATTGGCAGTAGGTCACCACGGGCGTGTCTGCTTCTACGCCGTGGGCCGCGAGGAGGGCGCGTAGCGCGTCGGGTGCGCTCAGACGATGATCGCCCGTTTTGTCGCGCAGCACCTCCGCCCAGTCGAGGTGCGCTGCGCCGGGAATGTGGCCTGCGCGCGCGGCTTTGGGATGCTTCTCGCTGCCGTCGAACTCGATGCTGCTGCGCGTATCGAGCAGCCGTGCGCCGGGGTGCTCGGCGAGGAAGGCCGAAGTTTGGGGCCAGCGTTGGGCGGGCGGCGACGCGGGCACGCGCACGGCTACATCACCGGCTTCGATTTCTAGGCCATCGCCGCCAGCAACGTGGTGGCCCGCCGCCTTCCAGGCTTGCAGCCCTCCGTCGAGCACGCGAGTCTCGAATCCTAGGACTGTCTTTAGGGTCCACCAGAGCCGGTAGGGTTCGGGTCCGCCATCGCCGTAGAGCACCACCGTGCTGTCTCGATCCACGCCTCGATCACGAAGCAGCCGCTCGAGCTCGTCCGCAGACCGCGAGAGGCCTGGGATTTCGTCGCCGCTCGAGTAGTCGCCTCGGTAGACACGCCGAGCACCCGGGATGTGTCCCAGCGCGAAGCGGTCTTCCGGCCGGACGTCGATCGCGACCAAGCTGTATGCGCCCAAGGCCTTGGCGAGCTCCGGCACGCTGACCATGGAGTCCGGCTCCCGGTAGCCATCGGCACGGGCCCGGTTTCCGAAATGCGCCATTGCCTTCTCCGCTTCCTGTGGGCTCGGGGAGTAGGCATTCATCGCGGGGAAAGCCCCGGTCGGCTGTGACGCCGCGGCGACCTCGCCCAGCATTGGCGTTTCGGGCCGAAGCTTGTGGGGCTCCCGCAGATACCAGGCCGCGGCCATCACCAGGGCGCCGATCACCGACCAGACGATGGTGCTGTGCACGCGCGGCACCAGCCGTTGCAGTGGCCAGATCTCCTGGCTGAAGAAGTTGTCGGGAAAGGTTTCGACGCCCTTGAAGCCCAAATGCGCAGGCGGGTCGGGCGGCATCTTCGCCGTCCCGAAGATCCAGTCCCAGCAGCTGAAGATGAT
>CAMYJN010000498.1 GCA_947258625.1 uncultured Polyangiaceae bacterium
ATCGAAGCCGTGGCTCCTGCCGCAACGCTTTCGCGTAACGATGTAGGCTTCGAGGTGCGGCTGGACGGAGAAGATTTGGTGTTCCGGAGGCCCAATCCGCCGACCTTGCTGGCCGGCAGCAGGGAGCTCCGCTTACCGCTGGGCAAGGACGGCCGTCTCGGCCCCGCGCGTGTGATCGCCAGGCCGGTCGTCGAAGCCACGGTCGAGATACGCAACGCCTTCGGCAACCACCGTCGCGCGACCAAGGAAATCACCTTGCCGTTCTGGCTCGAAGAGCCTCCCTCCCACGCCGTCTTGTCGCCTCGCAGCCACGAGGTTGTCCGATGACAACCCACTACCTCAGCTGGCTCCTCGCTGTTCCTGCGATCAGCGCCGTCATCGTGCTTCTCCTTCCTCGAAGCTGGGATGCGGCGGTCCGTCGCTTTTCGATCGGCGCCATGCTGGTCGAGTTCGTTCTCAGCCTTCGCTTGATCTTCGCCGACTATTCCGAAGCTGGGTACCTGCTCGTCGAGCAGATGACCTGGGTCGAGTCGTTTGGCATCTCGTACAAGGTCGGCGTCGACGGCCTCTCTCTCTGGCTCGTCATCCTCACCACGTTGCTCTCGCCCATCGCGCTCTACGCGTCTTGGGGGAGCATTACGACGCGAATCAAAGAGTACGCCTTTTCGTTCTTGCTGCTCGAGTTGGGCATGCTCGGCGCATTCGTCGCCCTCGACCTGTTCCTGTTCTACGTGTTTTGGGAGCTGATGCTGGTGCCGATGTACCTCATCATCGGCGTCTGGGGTGGCAAGGACCGCGTTTACGCCGCGGTGAAGTTTTTCATCTACACGATGGTGGGCAGTTTGTTGATGCTCGTGGCGATCTTGTACGTCGTCACGACCTACAAGGAGCTGGCGGGGCACTACAGCTTCGATTTGCAGGAGCTGTCTACCCTGGTCTTGCCGGCCATGCCGCAGTACCTCCTGTTCTCGGCATTTGCTTTGGCCTTCGCGATCAAGGTTCCGATGTTCCCCTTCCACACCTGGTTGCCCGACGCGCACGTCCAGGCTCCCACGGGCGGCTCGGTGATCCTCGCTGCCGTTCTGCTGAAGCTCGGCATTTATGGTTTCATCCGTTTCGCGATGCCCTTGTTCCCCGTGGCCAGTCAGGTCATCGGCCCCGTCCTCGCCGGTCTCGGCGTTTTCGGAATCATCTACGGCGCCTATGCGGCCTGGGTGCAACGCGATTTGAAGAAACTCGTCGCGTACAGCTCGGTCAGCCACATGGGATTCATCCTGCTGGGGCTGTTCGCAATGAACCGAAACGGCATCTCGGGCGCCATCCTGCAGATGATCAACCACGGCATCTCGACTGGCGCGCTCTTCCTCTTGGTCGGCGCCATTTACGATCGTCGGCACTCACGCTTGCTCGACGACTTCGGCGGTCTCGCGAAGGTGATGCCCTGGTACGCCTTGTTCTTCGTGATCATCACGATGAGCTCGATCGGGCTTCCCGGGACGAATGGTTTCGTCGGCGAATTCATGATCTTGGCCGGCTCGTTCTTCTCCCGTTCGTCGATTGGCTTCGGCACTTCCTGGTTCGTCATGACGCTGCTCGCCGCGACCGGCGTCATTTTTGCTGCCGTGTACATGTTGCATGCGGTGCTCCGCATTTTCTGGGGCAAGGTGGTGCATTCCGAAAACGAGTCGCTCAGCGACCTCAATCGACGTGAGGTCGTGTCGCTTCTGCCGCTCTTGGCGATGGTGTTTTGGATCGGTCTCTATCCGAATTTCTTCCTCGAGAAGATGGCCCCCTCGGTCGACTCCTTCGTGACGGACTTCACCGTTCGCTACTATGAGGGGCGCCGGACCACCGAGCCGCATCTGATCGACCTCGACGAGCTGAAGCTCGAGCTCGAAGCGGCGCGCGGTCTCGCGATGGCGCAGCCAATCGACGAGGAGGCGGCGCGATGAGTGCGTTCATGGGAGTGTCGCCTCTGCTGCTGCTCGTCGGCGCCGGGTTGGCCATCATGCTCGTCGATGCCTTCAGTACAGAACGATCCGAGCTTGCGCTGGTCACGGCCGCCTCGCTCTTCGCCGGAGCTGCCCTCGCGGGCTCCATGCTCGTCAGTGGAGACGTCCCTGCCGCGCCCGAGCTAGTCACGCGCTACCTCGCCGTCGATCGCCTCGGCTTGTTCTTCGATGTCGTCATTTGCGTTGGCGGAGGTCTCTCGGCGCTGCTTGCCGGGGGCTATCTTCGCGAGCACGGCTTCGAGCGAGGCGAGTTCTACGTGCTCATCGTCTTCACCGTGTTTGGCGCGATGGTGCTCGCGTGCGCCGTCGACCTGCTGAGCATCTTCCTCGGGCTCGAGACGATGTCCCTCGGCGCCTACGCCCTGGTCGCCTACCGTCGGACCAGCGCCCGCGCGGTCGAGGGCGCGGTGAAGTACTTCCTCTTGGGTTCCTTTGCAGCTGCGATTCTGCTCTTTGGCAGCGCTTTGCTCTACGGGGCAACCGGCCACACCGATCTCGCCGGCATCCGGGAAGTCGTCGCCGCCGGGGACGCCGATCCGATACTTGCCGTGTTGGCTCTGGTCATGCTGATCGTCGGCCTTGCGTTCAAACTCGGCGCGGTGCCGTTCCACATGTGGGTGCCCGATTCGTACGAGGGCGCCGCCACGCCGGTTACCACGTTCATGTCGGTAGCGGTGAAAGCAGCCGCGGTGGCTGTGCTCGTTCGCGTCTTGGTCGGTGCGTTCGGCGACCCGGCGAGCATGGGCCTCTATACGGGCTGGACGCCCGTCATCGTCCTGCTCGCCATCGCGACGATGGTCTACGGCAACCTCGCCGCGCTCGCTCAGTCGAGCGTCAAGCGAATGCTGGCCTATTCGTCGGTCGCGCACGCCGGCTACATCCTCGTCGGCTTCGCGGCAGCGCATGAAGTGGGTTCTTTCGCCGTGAGCTCGGTGCTCTTCTACATCGCTGCGTACACTGTCTCGAACGTGCTCGCTTTTGGTTCTCTGATTGTAATGGGGTCCAAGGGCAAGGAAGCGGTGAGCTACGACGA
>CAMYJN010000499.1 GCA_947258625.1 uncultured Polyangiaceae bacterium
CCAGATGTATTCAGCCTTGATGATACTCATCGTTACTACTCCTAATGATGTTCGCTTCGCCTGGGCACCAGCGAGTTGACTCGGCGGTGGGCCACGGGGTTGGATCCGGGACGGTGATTGACCGCACCCGAGAGCTCATTGCCCGATCTGTGGCCCGCGGTTGTTTCCAAAAGGTTTCCGACCCCTTTCCTAGAGGAAAAAAGACCCTCGCAGCTGGCCTCGAGAAGCGGAATTCGACTATCGTGCGCGCCCGGAGACGGTTTTCCGGGCCATGGCCATGCGGCTGCAAGCGGATCGCCGGGGCGCAGCAACCGTCTCTGAATCTAACGCATTGGAATCGTTAGTGAATCATCGGACGCTATCGCTTGGCCTGATTTGCAGTTGCTACAGAGTCATTGTAGAATGTTGACATAGTTGGCTTTTTAATGTTGGGAGTTCGCAAATGCGTAAGTCGCTTTCGATTCTGTTCGTAGGCTTGAGTGGCCTGGTTCTTTTTGCCTGTGGCGGGAATGGCAACGGGGATCCTTTCAGTGGCACCGGAGGCAACGGTGGGGTGATCCTGACCTGCGCGACCTTGGAGGTTCCGCCGCCGGATTGCGACAATGCCTGCACCTCAGACTCCCAGTGCGATGCGAGCTTCTGTCAGAACAGCAAGTGCGTCGCGAACTGCACCGCGACCGAGGGTTGTGGTGAGGGCTCGACCTGCAACACGACACGGGGCCGTTGCGTTCCCAACATGGGCACCGGCGGGACGGGCGGCACCGGCAACACGGGTGGCAACGCCTGTCAGTCGGTGACAATCACACCCACGCGAAGCATTCCGAACGTCATGTTCCTGGTCGACCAAAGTGGGTCGATGACCTCCGATTTCGCGGGTCAGCCGCGATGGAGCGCTGCGCATGGAGCGATCACTGGAATCGTCTCCGAGCTCGACTCGATCGTTCGATTCGGTTTGACCACGTACACCTCCCAGAATGGAGACTCCAGTCCGCCTTGCCCACGGCTCCCGGTGGCGGGCGATCCTTTGGCTGCCAGCCCGCGGGTCGATTTCGGTCTCAACAATGCAAGCGCGATCGGCAACAACGGCATCTATCCCAGCAGCTACCCCAACGATGCCGGCGGCGATACACCGACTGGTGACAGCATCGACGCGCTCGTGGGCGTGATCCAATCCAACTCGCCGCCGGCCGAGGGTCCTACGATTATCGTCCTCGCCACAGACGGTGAGCCGGACACCTGCGAGGTGCCGAACCCTCAAACTGGCCAAGCGGAGGCGGTCACCGCAGCGACGGCCGCACACTCTGCGGGGTTGGACGTCTTCATTCTGAGCGTCGGGAACGAAGTCAGCGATTCACACCTTCAAGAAATGGCGAATGTCGGCGTTGGCAAGCCAGCTAACGAAAGCGGCGATCCGGCACCCTTCTGGAAGGCGACCACTCCTCAGGGTCTCGGAGACGCATTCCAACAGATCATCAGCGACAGCATCTCCTGCGACATCCAGATGGACAAGCGCTTCGACGACAAAGAGAAGGCTTGCAACGACCCTGAGAGTGACGTTCGTCTCAACGGCGTGCCGCTGAGCTGTCCGACCGAGTGGCGGGTCAAGCCAGGCGTTGATGATATCATCGAGCTGGTCGGCAGCGCTTGCGACACGTTCAAGAGCGGCGACGTGACGTTCTCGGCCGAGTTCCCGTGCGGCGCCATCGTCGTCGAGTAGCGGTTACTCGGGCAGCTTGATCTCGAGCTCTTTTCGGGCGCCCGCCTCGACGCGGACGACTCGCGTTTGGCTCGGCAGCTCTCGCCCCGCCTTGACGACGTGCCTGCCTTTGGAGAGGCGCGCCTTGACGGGGGCTCTTCCCATGAAGGCCCCGTCGATCCAGACATTGCCCCAGGGCTGAACGATCACATGGACCCAGCCTTTGCGCGCACGGGCGGAAGGCGGGGGCGCTGGCGGGGGCACTGGCGCCGACACTGGCGCTGACACTGGCGCTGGCGCCGACACTGGCGCTGACACTGGCACTGGCGCTGGCACTGACGCTGGCACTGACTCTGCCACTGGTGCTGACCTCTGCACCTCAGCTTGCTGTTGCAGCCATCGCGCACCCGTGACAGCTGCGACGATGCTCAAGAGCAATACGCCCGCCAGCAGGAGGGCGCGTGCGGTCTTGCGGGGGTTCTCCAAACTGGGCCCTGCGTGTTCACGTTCCTCCGCTGGAGCGAGACGCGGCGGACGGCTGAGCTCGGTGTCCCGTTCTTCTTCTCGCGCGCGGACGTGCATCCGGGCCTTTGGGCCGCCTCGGTGGCTTTCGACCGTCGATGCAAGCGCCCGTCTCAGCGATGGAGGAGGCGCAGCGGCCCCGAGCTCTTCGATCAAACGAGACGCGCTCGGCGTGCGAACTGCGGGGTCGACCTCGATCAATCGCTCGATGATCTCTCGAAGCCGCTTCGGCGCATGTGGCGCGACCGCGTCCAACGACACGCGGTCGCCCTCCAAGATCCTCTGCATCGTCTCTACGTCGTGTGCTCCGTTGAAAGGTCGCACTCCGGCCACAGCCTCGAACAGAACTACGCCCAGTGAAAACAAGTCCGCTCGCCCGTCGACGGCCTCGCCGCGCATGTGCTCGGGAGACATGTACGGCACCTTTCCTCGTGCGCTGCGGCTTGCGGTTGCTTTCGCATCGTCGAGCGCCTTGGCGATCCCGAAGTCGGCCAGCTTTGCCTCACCCGAGCGGCTGAGCAAGATGTTCGAGGGCGAGATGTCACGATGGACGAGGCTTCCGTGCGCATGCTCGAGCGCATAAGCGAGGTCCAGACCAATTAGCGCCACAGTGTCCGGGGAGAGCTTCTCGCCAAGAGACGATTTCAGCAGAGAGCGAAGGTCCAGGCCGTCGACGAGCTCGAGGGTCATGTAGTGGACATGGTCGATCTCGCCCACGTCGATGACACCCACGATGTTCGTGTGCCGAAGCTGCGCAGCAAGCACCGCCTCTCGCCGGAAACGCGAGACGAACTCCAGGTCGC
>CAMYJN010000500.1 GCA_947258625.1 uncultured Polyangiaceae bacterium
CTTGGTGAAGAGCACTGTTCGGATGGGCACGTTCACGCCGACCCCGAGCGTGTCGGTCCCGCAGATGATTCGAAGCTTGCCTTCCTGGGCTAGACGCTCGACCAGGCGCCGGTAGCGCGGAAGCATCCCAGCGTGGTGCACACCAACCCCGTGATGCAGGAACTTCTTGAGCTCTTTACCGAACGGTGTGTCGAAGCGAGTGCTGCTGAGGTCCGATTTGATGGCACGCTTCTCGTCCTTCGACAGGAAGTCGATGCTCATGAAGCTTTGGGCCTGCTCGGTCGCCGCCCGCTGCGCGAAGTGCACCACGTAGATCGGACCTTTGCCCTCTTCGAGCAGCTCCACCACGGCGTTCTGCAAGGTGTCCTCGCTGTAGGTGAAATCGAGCGGCACAGGGCGGTCCGTGCTCTTCACCAGGGTCGTCGTGACGCCGGTGAGCTTGGTGATCGCCTCTTCGAACTGTCGCGTCTCGCCGAGCGTCGCACTCATCACGAGGAAGCGAGCCTGGGGCAGCGCGAGCAGCGGGACTTGCCAGGCCACGCCGCGGTCGCGATCGGCATAGTAGTGAAACTCGTCCATCACGACCCCGTCGACGTCGGCTCGCTCACCTTCGCGAAGCGCAAGGTTGGCCAAAATCTCTGCCGTGCAGCAGATTACCGGCGCATCGCGATTCACCGTGGCGTCCCCCGTCATCATGCCAACGCGCTGCGGCCCGAGCACTCTGCACAAATCGAAGAATTTCTCGCTCACCAGCGCTTTGATGGGCGCCGTGTAAAACGAACGCTCCCCAAGCGCGATCGATCGAAAATGAGCCGCCAGCGCGACGAGCGACTTCCCGGACCCGGTTGGCGTGTTGAGGATCACATTGTTTCCGACGAAGAGCTCCATCACCGCTTCTTCTTGCGCCGGGTAGAGCTCGAGGCCTTGGTCGGTCGCGTAGTCCAAGAAGCGCGTGAGCAGCGTATCGCCGTCGACGTGCTCGCCTAGGTCGTCGAGGTAGCGATCGAGTGCGCTCACGCGTGCTCGCCGAGCGTGGCATCAAAATAAGCGGCTTCGACCTTGTGTCCGTCGGGATCGCGCGCAAACGCCCCGTAGTAGCCCGGACTGTACTGAGGCCGGGGCCCTGGCGGCCCATCGTCCGTCGCACCCGCGGCCACTGCCGCTTCGTAGAAGGCATGCACGGCCTCTTTGCTCTCCGCGAGAAAGCAGATGTGTGTCCCGTTGCCCACGCTAGCGGGTTTGGCGTCGATCGGGCTCTGCACCCAGAACTCCGGGAACTGCTTTCCGTACGCCGCTCCGAACGGGAGCTCCATGAGCTTTTCGCAGCCGAGCACAGGCAGCACCGCGTCGTAGAACGCGACGGCGCGTGGCATGTCGTTGGTTCCAATCGACACGTGAGAGAGGATGCTGGGGTTCGCGTTTTCCATCTTTACTCCTGTGACTCAGCTTCACGGCTGCGTGGTGTTGCTGCGACAGACGCAGCGCGTCGAGCGCTTCGAGCAGAGTATATTGTAGGGTCCCAGCATTGGCACGAGCGTTGCACCGTTCGATTCGGCCCGGGCGACGAAAGGTGTCGACATGCTTAGAGTTGCTTTGATCGTTCTTGGTCTCGTGTTTGCCTCCGCTGCGGTCCCGGCCTGTGATGGCCCTCCAGAATCGAGCTTCGAGGTCCTTCAGCCCGATTCACTCGCAGTCTTGCTCAGTGAGCCGAACGGGGTCCCGGTTGGCGTCCTGGAAGACGAGCGAATTCTCGCCGGAGAGCAACACATCGTTCTGTCGGGTTTCGCTCCCGAAGGGCGTGACGACGGTGAGGCACGTTTGCTCCGGTTGAATCTATCTCCAGGCCCTCAGCTGCTGGAGTTGGGTGGCGACGATGAGGACGATCCCATCGTCGTCGCCTTTGAAGCCGTCGCCGAAGACGAGATCGTCGGCATCGAGCTCCTTCAGCCCAACGAAGAGGAGCTCCGCCCCGGAACCTGGGTCGAGGTCGACGTGGTCGGCGTCACCGAGGAGGGCAGACCGGTGCGGAGCATCCATCCGCGCTTCGACGCCGGAGGCCATACGCACCTCGGCTACTTCGCGTACCGCTTCGACCCCGACGCCCCGATACGAACACTGGAGGTCACAGCTCTCGCGTGGCTCGAGCGAACCCAGTTCCGGGGCCTGCCGAGAATTAGGGCGAAGCCGGCTAACGTGGTCAGACGCTAACCGGCTTCTATCAACGGGCTCCACAGAGTGGGGGAGGTCAAGGCGGGCACCGTCTTTTCGAAACGCATTTTTCGCCTGACTTCGGATGGGATGGTGGGCTCATCCGTTGTCCTACGTTTCGTGCCACTGGTGCCCGCCTAGCACCGAATGACATAGGCGAAGCTAGCGGCCCTGCGCGTATTGCCGGCGACAAAAGCGGGTACCGATCGCGCCAGACTTTGTAAAAGTTCACCCATCGGGCTTGTAATTCACGAAACCCTGTGGGATCGATCGCGCCCAGTGGGCCACTCACCTGAAAATGCCAGGACCCATTCCGGCCTGAGAGTGTCCGGCGCCTGGGCGCGCGGAGTGGTGAATGCCTTCGAAGCCCTCGGGCTCGACGTCGAGGCGCTGTGCGACGGAATCGGCATGGATCTCGCGATCTTCACCGATACGTCGGGCAGGCCGCCACGCGATGCCCTCGGCCGGTTCTGGCGCGCCGCCCTGGCCGAAACCGGGGACAGACACCTTGGGCTCAGCGCGGGCGAAGTCTGGCGAGCGCGCGCCGATCACCTGGTCATTTTGCTTCTGACGAGCGCAGAGACCGTCGGCGAAGGCCTCGAGGCGAGCCTGCGATTTCAAGAGCTGCTCTCCCACGGCCGCGTGCTCACCCTCAGCGAGCAACCCGGCTATCACATGCTCCAGATGCACAAGATCGAGCACGAGCTCCCGGTCACGGTCCATGAGGTCGAGTTCCTCGCGGTCATCCTGATGAAGGTATTGCGCTTTGCCACCTCGGGCCGCTTCACGGCGCATGAGGTTCACTTCGAGC
>CAMYJN010000501.1 GCA_947258625.1 uncultured Polyangiaceae bacterium
CGCGGGCACGAGAACGCCCCAAACCCCCATCAGGAGGGTGAACACCCCCAAGAAACCCGAAATCTCGACCGCGAACGGCAAGTTAGGCGCGCTCCTGTTCGACGTCTCCCACGTCCGGGACCCTATCAGAAGCCGGCTCGTAGAGGGGCAGCGATTGTTCGATCTGGTCTGCAGCACGCGCGACCGCGTGCATCGACACCTCGAGATCGGCGAGATGCATGTGGTCTGCCATCGCGGTGTGGCGAACGACGTACACGTCGCCATCCAAGCACAAGGAGCCGACGGCCAAGTTGAAACTCTGTTGGAGCGCGGCCTCCGGGTCCATGCGATCGGCTCGGCAACAGGCCGACGAAAAGTCCACCCAGGAGCGACCCATGGCTTGATGGTGAGAGACGATCACGGCTTGGAGGCGGCTGCCAGGGTATGCGAATATGACCTTGAAGCTGTGCTCGTGCTCCTCGGCCAGCTTATAGCTGGACCTCGCGTGATCCTTGATGTCGGTCCACGTCGGCACGGGCCGATCCTTGTACCACATGAGCCCGAAAAAAACGTCTCGAATCTAGGTTTGGAGCGCGTACACTTCCCGACATGTTTTCGCGCCTAGCTTCGTCGTCATGGCGGTCTTCGGTGATGGCAGAGCTGCGTTTCGGGCCAAAAGCCTTGAAGGAAACCGTGCCCTGGTTGCTCCGCACGCGACTGAGGCAAATCGACAGCCTTCTTCATGTGGCGCTGAAGAACGCGCAAGAAGCGCCGCATGACCTCGCTTATGAAATGGAGCACGAACATCTTACGTGGTCCGAGCTCGCGAATACGAGCTCGCGGGTCGCGCATGTGATGGCGGCCGCCGGCGTCAAACCGGGAGACGTGGTCGCGCTTTTCGCAGAGAACTCGCCCTTCTACATCGCCTCGGTGCTCGGAATTTCGCGTGTCGGCGCCACGGCGGCCTTGCTGAACACCAATCTTGGCGGGCGCCCGCTTTCCCATGCGGTCGAGGTGTCGAAAGCGAAGGTCGTTCTCGTGAGCCACACCCTCGAGCCGGGGCTGCGCGATTGCGAAGAGCTGTGCACGTCGCTCGACCGCATCCTCGTGTTCGATGAGAATCCGTATGCAAGTCTTCTTGGCGACACGCCGGCGACGGCCTACCCGCCTGCCCCGGTCAAGGCAGAGGACGATTTCGTCTACATCTACACGTCTGGAACGACAGGGCTGCCCAAACCATGCCGAGTCTCACACGCTCGCGCGATCCTCGCCGGCGCAGGTTTCGGGCCGCTGATGTACGCGTTCCGCCCGGGTGACAAGCTCTATTGCGTGCTTCCGCTCTACCATGCGAACGGGCTCCTCCTGGGCGCGTCGGCAGCGATGATCGCGCGCGTCCCGATGGCATTGCGCGCCTCATTCAGCGCGAGCGCGTTCTGGGATGACGTTCATCGCTACAAGGCGACGGCGATTCTCTACATTGGGGAGCTGTGTCGCTACCTCGTCAACTCGCCACCGCATCCGAAGGAGCTGCCCAATCCCGTACGCGTCGCCGTCGGCAACGGGCTTCGCCCCGACATCTGGCCGAGTTTCAAAGCGCGATTCGGCATCGAGAACATCCGTGAGTTCTATGGCGCAACCGAAGCCCCGGGCTTTATCGCCAACATCAGCGGCCGCGAAGGGTCGGTCGGCCGCGTCCCACTCGGAGGCCTCGCCGGCTGGTTGCGCATCGTCCAGTACGACGTCGACCTCGACCAACACCTTCGCGACGCGAAGGGATTCTGCATTCCATGCGGCAATGACGAAGTCGGCGAGCTCCTCATTCGTGTGCCGAGAGTTTCGACAGGCGGGCTCGAGTACCGGGGCTACACCGATGAATCGGCGACGCAGAAGAAGCTGCTTCACGACGTGTTCAAAAAGGGCGACCAGTACTTCCGCTCGGGTGACTTGCTCCGTCGCGACGCTGACGGCTTCTACTACTTCGTCGACCGAATCGGCGACACCTTTCGATGGAAAGGCGAAAACGTATCCACCGCCGAGGTCGCAGACGTCATCACGCACAATGACGGCATCGACGAAGCAACCGTGATCGGGGTGCCCGTTCCAAACATGGACGGCCAAGCAGGT
The DNA here is from genome assembly GCA_947258625.1 of uncultured Polyangiaceae bacterium. Classification (GTDB taxonomy): domain Bacteria; phylum Myxococcota_A; class Polyangia; order Polyangiales; family Houyiibacteriaceae; genus SG8-38. Next base: position 2,104 of record CAMYJN010000501.1, read on the forward strand.
CTCGCCGCGGTGGTTCCCTCGGGTGAGTTCGACCCGCACCGGTTTTGGGATGCCGTTTCGGAGCTCCCACCCTATGCGCAACCGCGATTCGTCCGTGTGATGGGCGGCCTGACGAAGACCGGGACGTTCAAAATCCAAAAGAATAACCTGAGGAAAGAAGGCGTCGACCCCGCTGCGGTCGGCGACCCGCTCTACGTTCGCACCGCGGCCGGCTACGAGCCGCTCACCGTGGAACGCTGGACCGACGTCAAGGAGGGGCGCTTGAAGCTCTGATGCCGAGGATGACCGCCAACGAGATCGAGAGCTTCATGCAGAAGGCCTTTCCGCAAGCTCGCATGCCGGTCCAAATCGAAGAGCTGCGCGACGGGTTTCTGCGAATCCGAGTTCCGGTGACCGATCGACACCTGCGTCCGGGCGGCACGGTTTCGGGCCCTGTCCTCATGACGATTGCTGATACCGCCATGTACTACCTCGTGCTCGGCACGATCGGCCCTGTTGCCCTCGCCCTCACCACCAACCTGAATATCAACTTCCTTCGTGCGCCGAAGCCAGCTGACGTGATCGCGGAGGCCGAAATGCTCAAGCTCGGCAGTCGGCTCGCCGTAGGCCAAGTAACGATCTACTCCGCGGGAAGCGACGACCCGGTCGCGCATGCAACCGTAACCTACTCGATCCCGCCCGACGCTAGTCGCTCCCCAAAGCCTTCCGAATGAGAGCGAGGTCCTCGGGCGCGTAGTCGAGCTGAAGCGCGGCCCGATGTGCCTCTTCCGACATCTTCTTCCAGGTCTTCTGCACGATGGGGATGAGCTTTTGCTCTTCATGCTTCTGCGCGAAGTCATGAAAGTAGTGCTCGAGAAACACGAGACAGATGACGTCTTCGAGCAGCTGGACGTCGGGGTCGGTTTTCAAGCCACG